>JAPYPM010000023.1 GCA_029937635.1 Nitrospinaceae bacterium | reverse complement strand
CGCTAAAATGCATCAGTGCACCCTTATAATCCTTTTTGTTCCAACTAGCAATGCCCTCTTTATTGTGCTTTTTAGCGTCTGCTTTTGCGCCTTCAGGTAATTTCATTGGCCCCTCGCCTGCAAAGGCAGAAGTCGAGACTAAAAAAAATACTAGTACAGCTAAAACCGAAATAATATTTTTCATTATTTATTATCCTCCCTTAAAGTCAGTTGATTACCTTTTAATTATTTATATTAACTAATACATTATATTATGCCTTATATTTTTTTCAAACTGGATAATTAAATATATTTGTCACCTGAGACAAATAATTGACCCGATTTCAAAGAAAGTTTAGTATACAAACTTTGTACTATGGCTCATAATTATCCATCAAATGGCTAAATTTTTCTAAAAGTTAACTTATGAGTGATGAAGAAGTAGTAGATATTGAGAAGTTAGTTCGAGATAACTTGGATGTAAATGGTTCGCTCGACCTAGAAAATAGGAAATTATGTGATGCTGGTGCCATCCAACTTTCCAAGCTTGAAGGATTATCACAGGCTACAAATCTAATCCTAGGAGATAACGAAATCAGCGATAAAGGTGTTGCCGCCTTATGCAATTCGCCCTATCTCTCACAGCTAAAAACATTAAATTTAAAGTCAAATAAAATCACAGCTGAAGGCGCAAAACTGATTTCTCAATCAACAAATTGGTCTAATCTTGATACACTTGTTTTAAAATTTAATGAAATTGGAGAAGAAGGGGCTCTCAATCTTGCAAAATCAGAAGTCCTATCAAACGTTACTACCCTTGATTTATTTAGAAATCATATTGGACCTGAAGGCGCAAAAGCAATAAAGTCTTCATCACACTTAAAAAAACTCAGCCGTGTTCGCCTAGACTAAACCTCACATAATTTTTTGAATGGATTGATAGTTATTTTTTCTGTAGATAAAAAATCCCACTTCACATGAATCTCGTTGAATCAATTCCCAGAAGTCCAAAAATAATGATGGGAGGTCTTGTAATGGTACCTCGCATGACAGATAAGGCAAGAGCTTATAATTCAAATACACTGGGTGAATATATATTTCCATGCCCTCTTGACAAAATCATATTGGAGTTTTTAGATACTAACCACAAGGAATTTGCTTACCAAACTAAAAATCTAAGCGACAAAGAAATGAGCTCTTGGATCGAAGAAAAATGTTTGCACCGATCGAAAGGCGACAAAGATCGCATTAATAAAAAACTGCTGGATAGAAAACCAGATACGAGGGAAAGTTTAAATTGTTTCAAAGAAATCCAAAATAAACTTAGCCCCATTGCCAAAAACGTAACTACTTGGATAGAGCTCATCGAACTAGAAGAAAGCCAAACCCTCCCAAAGATTAAGTAATGCCCAAAACTAAAAAAGAAAAACCATCAAAGAAAAAGAAGAAAACCAAAAAAAAAAGAAGGGGCGGTTTTTTTAAATGGTTGTCCATGGCAGCTTTCTCTATTTTTATAACTATTCTACTTATTGGTTTTATTGGGATACTTGCAATTTACTATACGTTTACAGATGAACTACCCGATGTTAGAGCATTAAAAAGTTTTGAACCAAGCACAGTAACCCTCATGTATTCTGACCAAGATCAATTAATTGCCGAACTTTATCTTGAAAAAAGAATACTTGTTCCGCTAAATAAAATACCAATCCAGTTAAAACAAGCCGCACTTGCTGTTGAAGATGCAAACTTCTATCGCCATATGGGGATCGACCTAAAAGCAATTTTTCGTGCCTTTCTTACAAACTTGAAAGCAGGTCGAGTTGTAGAGGGGGGTAGTACCATAACCCAACAACTATCCAAAACACTTTTTCTTTCCCGCGAACGATCACTCGTTCGAAAAATCAAGGAAGCAATTTTATCCGTACGTATGGAACTAATCTTTACAAAAGATGAAATTCTAGAAATGTATTTAAACCAGATATATTATGGTCATGGTAGCTACGGAGTCGAAGCTGCAGCACGCACATACTTCGGCAAAAATGTAAAAAATCTTAGCCTTGATGAAGTTGCTCTTATTGCCGGACTCCCAAAATCACCAAATAATTATTCTCCCTATCGAAACCCGAAGCGTGCACGCTCCAGACGGAATCACGTCATACGTCGAATGGCACAAGAAGGTTTTGTTAAAAGTAACGAAGCTAAACAAGCTATGAAGAAACCATTCACGCTTGGTGAAGTTACAAACATGCTCAACAGGGCCCCCTATTTTGTCGAATATATACGCAAGCAATTGATGACGATGTATGGTCGCAACAAAGTTTATAAAAGTGGGCTGAAAGTTTATACTACGCTTAATATAGAAAAACAGATCCTAGCCCAAGAAGCTACAAAAAAAAATCTCCGTATAGCTGACAAACGCTATGGTTATCGAGGACCATTAGGGACAATGGATATATCTCTACCAGAAATCGTATTACAAGAGAGTCTATACGGGATAAATAATTTTACAGAAGGAGTACTCCCAGAGAAAGGAATTATTATCAAGGGGTTAGTGAAATCAGTAAACAAAGAATACCTTACTGTATTGATCGGGCAAGGTGAAGGAATAATTGAACTAAAAGATATGGATTGGGCAAGAGAGCCTAATATTAAGGTAGATGGAAGATGGGCCCGCATTCATCGTGTCGACAAAATTTTATACCCTGGTGACAAAATATTGGTTAAGGTACTAGGTGTTCACGAATCAGGTTCTCTCTGGTCATTATCGTTAGAGCAGGAACCAGAGGTAGAGTCAGCGTTAATTAGCATAGAACCTCATAACGGTCATATAAAAGCATTGATAGGGGGTTATGATTTCTCTAAAAGTCAATTCAATCGTGCGATACAGGCAGTGCGTCAACCTGGATCCGTGTTTAAACCAATTGTTTATGCAACTGCCTTTAGCAAAGGGTATTCGCCTTCTAGCATCATTATAGACTCTCCTATTATTTTCAAGGAAAAAGATCACGCTTTTGACAAATGGAAACCGGTTAACTTTGAGAAGAAATTTTACGGGCCAACACCTTTACGCAAAGCATTAGCGCATTCTAGAAACATTGTAACAGTGAAACTACTTCAGAAAATTGGCACACGATCAGTAATTCAAATGGCCAAGAATCTAGGAATAAAAAGTCGCCTAGAAAACAATCTTTCGATTGGACTCGGATCATCCGGTATAACACTACAGGAACTAGTCTCAGCTTACTCTTCCTTTGCGAATAGTGGCATAAGAGTTGAACCGCAGAGTATTCGCTACGTAGAAAATCGTAATGGAAAAATCTTATACAAAAATAATCAAAAACAAACCCAGCCTATCACAAGCGGAGTTGCTCAAATGATCACTAGTCTTTTACAAAGTGTAGTTCAGGAGGGAACAGCTAAAAAGGTACGTTCTCTTAATCGTCCGACTGCAGGAAAAACTGGAACAACAAATAACTACATAGATGCCTGGTTTTTGGGATTCACTCCAAAATTAATTACAGGTGTTTGGGTCGGAAAAGATAATGTCGAACCTTTAGGGAGAAACGAAACCGGTTCTCGTACTGCGATTCCTATATGGTTAGATTATATGAAAGGTGCTTTACTAAATGAACCTATCCACAATTTCCCAGTCTCACCTGAAACCATATACGCCAAAATCAACCCACAAACAGGAAGTATTGCGAAACATGCTGACTCAAAAGGATTTTTTGAAATATTTTTAAAAGATAAACTTCCGAACTCACAAGACCACTTGAAGGAAGTTATGACTGACACTACATTTTAAAAAAACCAAAACCTTAAAAATTTAAATCCAGCACCTTATTCTAAAATTTAAAGAGAAATACCCATATGATAAAAACTAGAAACATTAATTAAAAATTATTGTACTCAAAGGTCTAATTAGTTCTCTAATAAACTAACAACTTTTAAAATTTCAAAATTATTATCTTAGCCAATTAACCAGCTAAAGCCCTCGCAAGTCACCTCATTTCAAGATTTAAATAATAAAAATAAGCAGAAACTAATAGTAGTTGCTTAAATATCATATCTGATAAATTTATCTTCTTCCTAAAGTTTCATTCAAACTAGAAGCTATCACAGTTAAATAACCCACCTATAAATTCAATTAAATCCCCAAGAAATATTAATTAACTATAACTAATAATAAACATAAAAACCCTTTTAAATCTTAAATTAACTTAAAGGATAACGATTTGACTTTATTTAAGAAAGCAGCAGGTTAAATAAAATTAATAAACTTTTAACAATATATTAACAAGTTATTAATCGCGCGTTAATCAAGAGATTGTATTTATATAATTAGTGATGAGAATATTCAAAAAAAAATGTTCAAAAAGAATTATTTATTTTATTTGATAATCGGAGAACCATATGTTCTACAAAGTCCAAATACTTAATGCAAAAGGAAAATTAAAAAAGTTATTAACAAGTGAAATGTTAAGCAAAAGACACTGGGAATTATTTCCGGACAATATAAAAAGGCAGAAAAAGAAAAAAACAAAAAACAAAATAAAAATAGCTTTAACACTTTTAAGAAGGGGCGCTTTGTTCAACCGGCAAGGTGAAACCTAAATAACCAATAAATATTTTTGGTTCATAAATACAATTGTGACAATAAAAATACCTGGGAGAAAAATAACTATGAAGTCATCAATGAAATTGGTTGGTATTTATTTAATAGTATTTCTTATTGGTTGGTCGTGTGCTGTGCTTAGTTATTCCGATGCGATTTATTCTCAACACAATGGATCTATAAAAGCAGATGTAATTAAAACCGAAACAACCAAATCAAAACTTTAAACGCGTAAAACAATTTAATTAAAAATTAAATTTTCGGTAATAATTAGAAAGATATTAAATTAACAAACTAATGCATCAAAGGACAAATAATGGCTTACAACTGCAAGGTTTATGACAAAAATGAAACTTAAAAAAGATCGTAAGTTCTAACAAAATATTATCAGGATCAACTAATGATTTTCTTAATCAGAAGTCAACAAAAAGGGCCCTATCAAGCATTAGAACTATGAAAGATCCAAAAGTATTGATTCGGAACAAAGTAAAATTTCATGATAAGGTGTGCATTGTATGCAAAGGAATATTTCACCCTCGACATAATCACACTAAATATTGCACCCATGAATGCCAACAAAAATTTTACAGACAACAAGGTAAAATAAGAAAAAAAATAAGAATGATAAACGGCTGTAAAGTAGCCTCAGACTAAACTATTTCTCTACAAAACCATATTTTCTTTACGACATAGTTATTCAGCATGCTAAGTAGGCATTAGCACATTTTAAGAAAAATAATGACTATTAAACCAAACAATTAAAGGCAAATTAAAACCAATCGAAAATCAAGTCAAGGGACCCTCTTCATCTAATTGATCAGGAACTGATCGTGGTATATGTATATCAATAGATCCCTCTGACCAATCAAAATCTTCTGATTGCTCCAAAAGCTTGTCGTGTAAATCCGAAATGCTCTTTCCAGATGATTCGAATTTCAGTAATACGTCTTTCGATGTCTTAACAAAACCATGTTCTTTTCTTTCAATTGGTAATAAAATACTACCATCTTCCTCTATACCACCAGCTACCTGAATCATATTGATTAACATTTTTACACGATCGGTATTTTTAATGCTCCACTTCGATACCATACTAAGTCCTCCTCACTACCAATGTTTAAAATCTCAAAAACAGTATTATATATTCAAGAGTAATATAAGAAAAATAATTATTTTATTTCACTGTCACCTTATTGTCACAATTTTTTTATATTCAAGTATGACTTTTTACAATTAACTATTTGGCAGTAATCTAATGTTGTTTAACGTTCATAAAAAGAAATGTGATGTCATTAACATTACAAATATATCTTTCTTTCAATATTAAGTTAACTAAAATTATTAAAATAGGTTTGGATATTTATGAGTGCGCTTAAGACCATGGCGGGTTATTTTTTAGCTATTATAAAACTTATGATGTGCGATAATTCAATGTCTGGCTTAGGCTAACTCATCTAATTGTTCTTTTAATTTAAGTTAATTATCCTCTGATATTTTTTTTCCTGTTATCTTCATTGTAAATAATTTTTTCTCTGCTTCCCCGGATGGCAAAATAGTAGTTTCTCCTGTGACTCCATTAAAACCTTGTATTTTCAACAATTCTTTTTTTACTTGAACACGATTTTTTGCTCCTGAAAGAATTGTATTAATTATTAATTTTGTTGCATCGTAAGCTTGCCCAGATAATATTGTTGGGTCCTCTCCAAAATTTTTTTTATAACTTTCTAAAAACTGAACTACCTCAGGCCTTTTTGAATTAATATAAAAACCATCAATGAAGTATCCTTTTTTTATATACTTTCCCGCCATTTTAGTTAGTTCTGAAGAGTTCCATCCACTAGCACCAAGTAGCGTTGTATTATCTATATTGTAAAAAACTAACTGTGGAATAATAAGTCCAACTTTATCGTAAAAACCAGGTAAAAATATAGCGTCATAGCTTAACTTTAATGATATTTTTAAATTTTGAATATTGTCTCCTGACCAAAGACCCATTTCTACTAGAGGTCGAGATAATGGACCATTCTGTCCTAGTAAATTTATCTCTAAATTACCTTCTTCCTGATCTTTAATTAATTTTCTAAGACTATCATCATCTATACCTCCCATTTGTTTAATTTGGTTGTTAAAATCATTTTGGGAACGCTCATAAGAAACCACTGAAACAATCTCCCCACCTAAAGACTCCACTTCACTAATAAAGAAATCTTTGAGCTCAAAGCCAAACTCCTCTAAAGGGTAAAGAACAGCAAACCTGCGCAAACCCAACCTATTAAAAGCGTATTCAGCTATATACTTTCCTTGAAGTTCACGAGTTAAAGCATTTCTAAAAATATAAGGACTGAGTTCAGCAAGACCCGAAGATGAAGCGCTAGGTGTAATCATAACCAAGTGATATTTGTCAGCAATTGGAACCACATTTCTGACGGAATCACTCAAGACAGGGCCTACAATGCCAACCACGCTAGGATCATTAGCAATTTTTTCAACTATGTTTTCTATAGAGCCTGATGCTGAATTTTTAACTACAGTTTCCAGTTCTACCTCTTTATTTATTGAATTAAATTCGTTCACTGCCTGTTGAATTCCTTGAAGTACCTGCTGTCCACTCAAAGCCCTTTTCCCGGTCAATGGTAAAACAACCCCAATTCTCAACATATTTTCTTTATTTCCTTCAATTACTTTTAACATTGACTCAAGTGCTAGCCGTGAAGAATTATCTGGGAATAATTGCAAAAATCTTATGATTATTTTTTGCAACTTCTCCAGATCTCGTTCGTCGCGGTAAATCGAAATTAATTTCAGTAAGATTTGGTCTAACGGAAAGTCAGAAAAATATATTTTTGAAAATTTGACTAACATATCCTTGTTTAGTTTTTGAGTTACAATCTGCAGTATCAAATCTTTTGCATGACCCCCCACTGTTTTATCGTCACTTTGAGAGTAGATTTCCATAAGTTTCTCTATGGCTTTGTTATAGTCTAGGCGTTGATCTTCCAGTCGGCCAAGGTATATTTTAGCCTCCCACTTTTTTTTTGCATCTGGGTGAGAAAGTGCAATTTCTTCAAATGAAGCCTTTGCTAACTCATATTTCCCAAGCTCAAATAGGCATTGGGCTTGGCCAAACTTCGTTTTATGAGACAATTCTAAAACAGGATTACTACGCAAAATCATTCTGTAGTAACGTAGGGCTATAACTAAGGAATGGGTTTTTTGATGAATAGTTCCGAGCCGATACAATGCTGTATTTCTACGAGTACCACTTGGTTTCTCATTGAGATAATTTTGATAAAGAATTTGAGCTTTATCATAATCACCTGCGTAAAATAAATGTTCTGCTTCTAAAAAAGGACTATAAAAAGGAAGGGATGTTTTATCTAGTTCTTCTGCTGAAACACTAAACGCAAACAGAAAAACCAAAGAGACAAAAAGTGATCCAAAGAAGAAAAAACTGGATTTAAATTTCATGATTAGCAAAGAGGTAAAAAACCCTATTTATTTTAAATAACTTTGGAACCATAAGTTTTGGAATACATTTTCAAACGAAGCGCATTAAGTCGAATGAACCCATCAGCATCATCTTGACGGTAGCCATCCCCTTCTTCAAAAGTAACCACATTTTGATCATAAAGTGATTTGCTCGATTTTCTTCCTAACACAGAACAACTTCCCTTATAAAGTTTGAGTCGAGCGGTTCCTGTAACAATTTTCTGAGACTCATCGATCGTCTTTTGAAGAAGAATTCGTTCTGGAGAATACCAGAACCCATTGTAAATCATTTTAGCATATGAAGGAATTAAGGAGTCACGCAAAAACATAACCTCCCGGTCCATGGTAATAGATTCAACTGAACGGTGGGCAACGTGTAAAATTGTGCCTCCGGGGGTTTCATAAACACCCCGCGATTTCATACCCACAAACCTATTTTCTACTATATCTATTCTCCCTATACCATTCTTACCGCCGTATTCATTCAACTTCGCAAGTAAGGTAGCCGGACTCATTTGCTCACCATTTATCGAGACAGGGTTTCCTTCTTCATAGTCGATCTCTATTGTCGTTACTTTATCCGGAGCAGATTCAGGAGAAACACTTAGCATAAACATACCTTCATCGGGTTCAACCCAAGGATCCTCAAGATTCCCTCCCTCATAACTCATATGAAATAAATTGCGATCCATGCTGTAAGGTTTATCTTTACTTACCGGAACCGGTATACCGTGATCACTGGCATACTCCATAAGGGCGCTTCTAGAAGTCAAGTCCCACACCCTCCACGGTGCAATAATTTTAATATCAGGATTTAAATCTATATATGCCAATTCAAAGCGGACCTGATCGTTTCCTTTTCCTGTAGCACCGTGGGAAACACCGTCGGCACCACATTGTTTTGCAAGGCGGATTTGTTCTTTTGCAATCAATGGGCGCGCAATTGAAGTGCCTAGCAAGTAACTTCCCTCATAAAAGGCATTACCGCGAAGCATGGGAAACACAAAATCACTAACAAACTCTTCTTTCAAGTCTTCAATATAAACTTCACTTGCACCTGTTGCGAGGGCTTTCTCGCGGACAGGATCAAGCTCCTGTCCCTGACCAACATCAGCAGCAAATGCAATAACTTCAGCATCGTATTGCTCTTTGAGCCATTTGATGATTACGGAGGTGTCTAAACCTCCAGAGTATGCTAATACAATTTTATTTACTTCCATCGTTAACCCGTTCTTTTTTTATTTAATATAATAGTAAAATACTAATTTAAAAAAACTAACTAAAGCACAGCTAATCGTTCTTCAAACATTATAAGTTTTAAGTAAAACAACTAAACCTAACCACCAATGCCTAGAGATTTGTAAGGCGTAAAAAATTAATTTGTTTTTAGTATTAAAAATTTTTCACATGACAACTCCAGCGTCACAAGAAGGATCTAATTCTACCATCCAATGCCGCTTGATCTTTAGAAAAAGACTGCAAGGCAGACTGAGTCATAAGATCGTCTAGCGCAACTTCCTGCGACCATTCACTTATTTTTGGTATTTTTCCTTGATCGAGTATTTCCTTAAGTTGTGCAGGCGAAAAAGGATAAAACAAGTCCACATTTCTCTCCTTACAAAATGACTCCATCTCACCGCCGGTCATAGTATTCAAATTAGTACTAGCAAGTAGATCGTTTACAAACTGAACGAAAGTATCAGGAACCTCCCACAATTTAGAAAAACGAAACCCGTCTGCATGGCTGAAATCAATCCCTGGCTGAATATCTTTCCCAATATTGTTATTCATAGGGTCAATGGAATGTTCCATTTTCAGAAATTGCTCCATAGCTGCAGGAGGAATAGTCATAACATCAAGACCAGCAAGAAAAGCAACCTGCTCACCGCTCCTAATACTTGCACCAATAAGCCTTGTCCCAACTTCTCGGTGCTTTTTACGTATGTCAAGAAGAGCCTCTTGCGTAGCTAATGTCACCTTTTCACCAACCAACTCACCTCCACCCACTGAGTTCTCAGAAACCACCTGATTAAGCCTCCCTAAAAAGACATTCACAAAGTCAGGGTTTGACAGTCGAGCTGCAAGATAGTTTTGGCGCGCTGAAAAGCCAAGAGTAAAGTTGATTGGCATTCCTTCTTTGCGTAGAGTCCTAACGGAAAGGTATCCTTCGGGCGTCAGAGGAATTTTGATTATAAAGTATTCTGGACATACACGATAGTAGCGTCGAGCATAATCTAACGTCCCTCCAATATTTCTTGACATTGAAGGATGCAATTCAATACTCACCTTAGTTTTAAAAGCTCTAACTAACCGAAGGGCAATACGACAATTAATAACAAAACCGACCTCTGCCACCCGCTCTTCTTCAGTTAAATCAGTAGCCACTTCATTCAATCGAGAAATAGTTTGATGGATGACTTCATCCATCACTCCTGTTTGGACTACCTGATTGGCTAAAGTATTATTGGTGGTAAGTGCGGTGAACTCAGACTTCCAAACTGACTGTGCTTTCTCTAGGTCACCAGTATCAACCCAAAGCTCGGTTCCAGTTTCTTTGAATCGAGCCATAGTTGAATCTGATTGAAACACAGGCTGGTCCTTCCCAAGGTCCATGCAAGCAATCTCATGGATAACGCTATCAAGTTCGTCAGAAACAGTCGTCATTTTATTTGCCTTCCTTTATTATGACTAGGTTTATTTAGCAAGCTAAACATATTGTTTTTATAGGACTCAACACCGGGTTGATTGAATGGATTTATCCCGGATAAATACCCTGTCATAGCTACCGCGCGTTCAAAAAAATAAAACAACTGGCCAAGATTATGCGCCGAACGTTCTTTTAGAATTAAGGCTAGGTTAGGAACACCGCCTTCATGATGAGCAGCTGCCGAACCTTTGTACGCTTTATCGTTGATAAAATCCAGTGATTTCCCTTCAAGGTATTTAAGTCCATCTATATCGCTATTACTCCTTTCAATTTCAATAACTTTCAATGATTTCTTCACTAATAAAAAAGTTTCAAAGAGGTTGCGGGTCCCCTCCTGGACTCTTTGTCCAAGAGAGTGTAAATCAGTTGTGTAGTGAGCTGTGGAAGGGAAAATCCCTTTTCCTCCTTTTCCTTCACTCTCCCCAGCAAGTTGTTTCCACCACTCTAAAACATAATCGAAGGAAGAATGGAATGCTGCCATCAGCTCTATAGTTTTTCCCTTTTGAAACAACAAATATCGATAAGCAGCATAAAGATAAGCACTATTTAATGACAAGTCAGAAGATCTCGACAGTTCTCTTTCAGCCATTAAAGCACCATCAATAAGTTCGCGTATATTTACTCCGGCCATGGCAATGGGAAATAATCCAGCAGAAGTAAGTACCGAAAAACGTCCCCCCACATCTTCTGGAATATAAAAAGATCTATAGCCCTCTTCTTTAGCTAAATCGTTCATTATATTTTTTTGCGGTCCGGTAGTTACTATAATTCGCCTCCGAGCACCTTCTTCACCATATTTTTTTTTCATAAAAATTCGTAGCAATCTGAATGCAATTGCTGATTCAAGAGTAGTACCTGATTTGGATATCAAATTAATACAAACTTCTTTATCTTCCAAAGTCTGGAGAAGCTCTGCGTGGTAATCTGAACACATTGTATTACCTGCAAAGTAAATCTCAGGGGCGTACTCCTTATTAGTAGCAGAGTTTAAAAAAGAAATTGCCGCACGAGCTCCTAAATAAGAACCACCTATCCCGACACAAACAAATGCATCACATTGTTCTCTCATTTCATTTTGAGTAGAACAAATTGAATCCAATAATGAAGAGGGAGTCTGAGATGGCAAGTGCATCCACCCAAGATAATCGCTCCCCACTCCTGTTTTCTCCTCCAAGTCAGCATGCAAATGGTCAATATTTTCCTGCAAAGAACTTATCTCCGGAATAGAAATAATTTTTCTCGCATTATCATTATTAAAGGAAATATTCATAATAAAAATCAATTCCTTATAGGAGTTTAATACTTCTCAAACCAGTCAAACCTAGCACAAACTCTATCACCTATTGTTCGGAAAGTTAAAAACACATATACATAAAGTTCAAAAACTCAGAACTCTTAATAATCACTATATTACCTAGTTAATAGGTAGAGAAATCACAAAATAGTTTTTAATGGTTTTTTGCTCAAACAACTGACCTGCAAACATTTGCGCCTTCTCTTTTGAATCAAAACGTCCAACGCGAATCTTATACCAAGTTTCCCCAGACTTTCTTTTTGTCGTTACTTGATAAACATCTCTTACACCCTTTTGCTTAAGGGAATCAATCAAATCGCTAGCTTGCCTAGATGACGTAAACGCAGCAACCTGAAGAGTATGGATTCCGCCTTTTTTGAAGGCATTTGGTCTTTTATTGTTAGTATCTACCGCTTGACCTTTTTCCCCAACAAATACAGATTGTTGAGTTTGCCACTCTCGATAAATTAAACTTGTGATGGATATTATAACTAGAACAAAAAACCACGTTCTAATCATGAGGAATTTACTAGCGAGGATTCGGAAGAAACTAAGAAGTTTCTTATATGTTCTTCCAAACAGTTCAAAGAAAGACATGGAAAGTCCCATTTGAATTTTTAGTTTTTTTAATAAGCGCAGGTCACTTGCATTGAGCAACTTTAATTGGTGAATTTTACTTGAAAGGTTAGACTCTGCTACTTTTCTTAGCATATCGCTGCGAAACTTATAATCCAAACTCTGAAATACTTCCTCGCATCTTTGATGAAGGGTGTTATCAACATCTTTCCAAGTTTTTTCGCAGTAAGCACGAGCAATCATTTCAAAACACTGCGACCCTTCAGATATATCAGATCGAGGAACTTCAAGATAAAATTTCACTGCAAATGAGTCTAATCGATTTGCTCTTAAAAGCTGGGGCAAGACAAGAGCCACTATTTCTTTCAAGTGCTCGCTTTTATTTTTTAAAGCCGCAAGAAAAATGGGCTCGGACTTGTTTAAAAATAAACGTTGTTTTAAAAATAATGAAGCTAAGTTATTAACTATAACATCGTCACTGTAGTCTCCTGCCTTCAGTATAACAAGGAGCAGGTCGACTTCTTCTTTTGTTAAATTATCATCTTCTTTAAAAACGGAGAGTAAAGGGGTACGATAAGATGAATCTTCAGGCCTTAAAAGAAAGGCTTTTAGGTAAATTTTTTGAGCTCTATTATCATTACGTCCAGTGAATAATAGATAGTTTGCGAATTTTAAAATCACATCATCACGCAAACGCTTACCCTTACTAGGATAAAAATATGAAGTGTACGTGAAATCAAGAACCAACTGAAAGCCATCAACAACCTCTTCTGATTTCACAGCACTCGGAAAATTCATGAGTTTATGTAATGAATTATAAAATTTCTGTTCACCAACTAATCCGTAAGCAAAGATACCTATAAATAGGCATATAACAAGAAGTGCCCACTGAATAAAGAAGTCGTCAAAAGTAGCGATTGGCAATGCCACTTCATGAATAAAGTAAAGAGCAGAGAATCCAAACGTGAACAAAAGAAATAAGGATATCCCTATTCGAACAAAAATATATTTAAGGGCTTGGTACATTAGTTAATTTAGAAGTTATTGCAGAGTCAATAGGGCTCTGCTGTATGGAGGGTTCACTAGCTTCAACAGCCCGAGGCAAAATGACTGTCTCTTCTTTAACAGCAACGTTCATTGTCTCCACCGACTGATTGTCTGCAAGAGTTCCCGTATGGGCATCCACTTTCTCAAATTTAATCCCTTCTGGAACAGGAAAATTAATCTGACTTTTTCCTTGCAGAGCCTTTTCCATATAAAGTGTCCAAATCGGAGCAGCGGCACTAGCCCCTGTCAGGCCCTTCATAGAAAGATCTACCATGGAATCGTTGTTGTCAAACCCAACCCATACCGAAGTAGAAAAAATTTTAGTAAATCCATTAAACCAAGAGTCCTTAAAATTGTTAGTAGTTCCTGTTTTACCTGCAGCAGGATGTTTAAACCCCATTTGTCTAACAATTCTTCCGGTCCCTCCATCTATCACTCCCTGCATCATATTTAGCAGTGGATAAATTGATTTAGGCGCATAGTTCTGAACTCCGTGATAAAAGTTTTCATACAATGGATTCCCTTTAAAATCCTCAATGCGTTCAATAAAGTAAGGCTCATTGTAAATACCAAGGTTTGCAATCGTACTATATGCTGAAGCCATCTCAAGAGGAGAGACTCCTGAAGTACCAAGTGCAAGAGAAAGATTATTCCCAAGTGGGCTGGTGACACCAAACTGCCGAGCTACTTTGATAACCTTTTCAGGGGTTACCTCCTGAATCAACTTCGCTGAAACAGAATTCAATGATCTCATCATTGCCTTTTTTAAAATAATATCGCCTGAATAATTATCATTAAAATTTTTAGGCTCCCATGGGCTTGAACCGGGAATTTCAATGATAACTGGCTCATCTTTAACTATTGAAGCAGGGTTATAACCGTTTCGCTCCATTGCTGTCAGGTAAACAAAAGGCTTAAATGATGAACCAGGAAGTCGGTTATTTGAAGCAGCACGATTAAATTGGCTATTAGAGTAACTACGACCTCCAAGCATAACCCGAACAGCCCCACTTTGGTTTTCTATTGACACCATTCCTACCTGTAAATATTTTTTTCCTTCTCCCTCGACCATCTTGCTTTCTAATAACTCCAAATGAGACAATGCTGATCTCTGAGCAATATCTTGAAGCCGTGTATCCAGGGTAGTAAATACTTTCAACCCACCAAAATGAACAAATTCTTTTCCATATTTACGTTCCAATATTCCAAGTGCATAATTAATAAAATATCGATTTGGATTATCATCTTCTCTTGGCAGAGTCAATTCCAACGGCGAAGATAACGCTTCTTTTTTTTCTTCTGAAGAAATTAAATGTTCATTAACCATTCTCGTTAAAATATATTCAGCTCTACGTATAGAACGTTCATAATTTACAAATGGATTGGTATAATTCGGCGAATTGGGCAAACCGGCCAAGAGAGCTCCCTGCAAAACCGTTAGTTCTTGAGCTCTTTTTCTAAAATAAGTTTGCGCGGCTTCTTCAACACCATAAGCTCCATTGCCAAAATAAATCTGGTTACAATAAGCCTCAAGAATTTTTTCTTTTGAAAATGTGGCTTCTAATTGGAAGGCTATTAAGAGTTCCTTGACTTTACGTACCCAGTTTCTTTCAAAAGAAAAAAAAAGGTTTTTTGAAAGCTGCTGGGTAATGGTACTGCCACCCTGCAATATTTTCCCTTTGCGGATATTCATGAAGAGCGCTCTCATCAAAGCTCGATGATCTAGCCCTTTGTGCTCATAAAAGCTAGCATCCTCTGCTGCTATGATAGCATTCGTAAAATTGGGAGAAATATCTTCCAGAGGAACAGGATAGCGTTGACCTAAAACTTTAATTCTTTCTCCATCAGCAGAATAAACTTCGGTTGCAAGACTAAGATTGATTTTTCTCAAGTCATTTGGCAATTGAGGTAAGTCTTGACTAAATAGAAAGTAAGATCCTAGTCCAATAAAAACACCAACAAGAATCAAAATATAAAAGAAAAAAACTCACCGCTCTATGAAAAATCGAATCAAGGATTATCTCCAATTGAAGGAACTGCAAGAG
>JAPYPM010000345.1 GCA_029937635.1 Nitrospinaceae bacterium | reverse complement strand
CCATTAAGTCACGAAATCCTCCAAGAGTAAGTTCGTAACCCACTTTCATAATCAGGAAGGAGACCATTGCTGAAGCGATGGGATCTAGAACAGGGAATCCTATCATTGAACCTATTATACCAATTAAAGCAGCGATAGATGATATGGCATCGGACCGATGGTGCCAGGCATTAGCAAGAAGTATAGAACTGTTTAACTTTTTACCCACAGAACGTGTATAGCGAAACAACCATTCCTTAATAAAAATAGAAACAAAAGCAGTGCCAGCTGCTAGAGGTTCAGGAATACGAAATACTGCAGTTTGAACAATCTCCCAGGCTTCATAGGCTAATCCTACCCCAGCTAAAATAATAATAAATCCAATGATCGTTGTTCCAAGCGACTCTGCTTTTCCGTGGCCATAGGGGTGATCACCATCTTTAGGCTTTTGCCCTATCTTGATTGTGATTAATACAATTAAATCAGTCAATAGATCTGAAAGAGAGTGAACCGCATCGGCTATCATGGCAGCACTATTACCAATGATACCTCCAATAAATTTAATAATTGAAAGTACAAGATTGGAAGCTGTTCCAACAAGAGTTACTTTGATTCCTAAGTTCATTATTCTAATCAGATCATTTTAGCGCGAGGGATTATTTTTCGGTAAGGTACTTAACAATTTTAACATTGGCAGCAGGAAAAGGATATTTTTTCAAGTTTGATAATGAAACCCATTTCCATTGCTCACATCCTTTGGGTCGAATTCTTTTATCTTGAAGTTTGCAGCTGAATACGTGAAGAATTACACGAAAATTAGTATAAGTATGTTTGATAGTCATAACCCTTTCTGATACATCAATATTGGCTCGTAACTCTTCTTTGATTTCTCGTTTCAAACACTCTTCGAGCGACTCACCTATTTCTCTTTTTCCGCCAGGAAACTCCCAGAGTCCACCCATTAAACCATTTTTGGCTCGTTGTTGGATGTAGACCCTTTTATTTTTTGTGATAATACCAGCGCTGACTTCTATTTTTTTTGCACAAATTTGTTTTTTAGTTGAAGGAAATTTATTTACGCAATCTTTAAGAAATGCTTGACAGGTTGTTCGCACAGGACATTGTTGGCATGTTGGTGACTTTGGGGTGCATACAGTTGCTCCCAACTCCATAAGAGCTTGGTTGAAATCACCTGGCCTTCGAACTGGAAGTAGATCTTCGGCTATTTCCAATAAACGACTTTCAAAAGATGAAGTAGCACCATTATCATTAATACAGAATAATCGAGAGAAGACGCGTTTGACATTGCCATCTAAGACAGGAGATTTTAGTCCAAATGCGATACTAGATATGGCACCAGCAGTGTAACGACCGATTCCCGGAAGATTTTGTAAAGCTTTAACGGTCTGAGGCAGCTTCCCATTCATTTCCTTATGAACAATTTGTGCAGATTTTTTAAGGTTTTTTACTCTTGAGTAATAACCAAGCCCCTCCCAGAGTTTTAAAATTTCCTGCTCAGGTGCATTTGCTAGTTTGTCTATAGCCGGAAGAACTTTAATCCAGCGTTCGTAGTAGGGAATTACAGTTTTAACTTGCGTCTGCTGGAGCATGGTTTCGGAAACCCAGATACTATAGGGGTCCTTTGTATTCCTCCAGGGTAGGTCACGTTTTGTTTTATCGTACCAGGCGAGTAGTTTTCTTCTAATATCTTGATTATATTTGAGTGTTGCTTGGCTAGACTTTTTTTTTTGAGGCACGCTAGTTAAACCCCGATTGTTTTTTGATCCCAAATATACTTGTGTAGCTGTGTATGAAGTCGAACCGGCAGGTTGTCTTCCAAAATCCATGCAGTTAAACTTTTTAATTTTAGTTTTTCAAAGACAGGAGAAAATAAGATTGGATGTTTTTTATCAAGGTTGTAACTTTGTAAAACATTTTTGCTCCACTCATAGTCTACTTTATCAGCAATAACAAACTTGATCTCATCTGTGCTGGAGAGATGGTCTAGGTTCTCCCAGAGGTTTTTATCTTTCTCTCCACTTCCGGGACATTTAATATCTATTATTTTAATTACTTCTCTGGGAACACTTTTAATTGAGAGTGATCCACTTGTTTCCAACATGACTTTGAATTTATTTTTAAGAAGGGATTCCATAAGCGGAAAGACTTCTTTCTGCAAAAGAGGTTCCCCACCAGTTATTTCTACTAGATTGATTCCATACGATTTCACCTGATCTATAATTTGGTCAATAGATAAATAGTTACCATTATGAAACGCATGGGTCGTGTCGCACCATACGCATCGAAGGTTGCAACCTGTTAGACGAATAAATACACACTGGAGTCCCATATATGTTGACTCGCCTTGGATACTTTTATAAATTTCTGTTACCTCAATCATAAACTGATTTTACACGTTATGAGCCTAAAATAAAAACAGGTTTTGGTGGGGGTGATTTTATCTCGAGAGATAAAAAATATAATAAATTAAAGTGGGATTAACTAGAGGTCTTCTAAATACATTAAATTCCCATTCGACTGGTTAGAATTTTTGTGCCCATGCGAGCTTTAGCAGTAAAATCAGTCCAGGATCGTACTTTGGTAATCTGCTTCATAATGTAAGAGGCGCTGCTATAGAATCTGGCGTGGCATTCATCTTGAAGTTTCCTTA
>JAPYPM010000022.1 GCA_029937635.1 Nitrospinaceae bacterium | reverse complement strand
TCTCATGACAGGTATTTTCTTGATGGATTTGTTAATAGAGTTTGGGAAGTCAAACAAGGTTCTGTCAGCGAATACATTGGCAATTATAGCGAATATGAAAATTCAAAAAATCAGGAACGTGAGATTGAACTATCAAGCCCGAAAGTATCTGTAAAAAAACCAGCTATCTCTTCTCAGCAGCGGACTCATGACCGTAAACGAATTGAAGCCGAGAATAGAAATATTAGACACCAAACATTGAAACCATTGCTATCTAATCTCAAAAAAATTGAAGCTCTTCTAGAAAAAGTGCTCACAGAAAAAACAATCGTAGAAAAAAAACTGGCTCACTCTGACATTTATGAATCAAAGAATAAAGCTCAACTGCTAGAAATTCTTAACCAACAAATTAAGCTAACTAATGAAGAAAAAGCCCTCACTGAAAATTGGGATAAACTTTCATCTCAAATTGAAATTTTTAATGCAGGCAGTATTCTAAAAAAATAAACAAATGACGGTAACTATTCTCTCTGGCCTAGTTTTGGTGTTTTTTATTTTACTTGCTGGCATGGCCATAATCCCAGTATTTTTTGGAGCCCCATGGCACCCTTTGTCAGACAAAAATATTATCAGAATCATTAAGTTCGCTGGTCTCAAACCAGGAGAAAATTTTTACGATCTTGGGTCGGGAGATGGCCGCGTTTTAATAGCAGCATCGAAAAAAAGGTTTGTTCGAGGTGTTGGTGTGGAGATCGACCCTATAAAAGTCTGGCTTTCCAGATATTTTGTAATCACAGAAAAACTGTCTGAAAAAATCCGCATTCATCGAGGTAATATGTTTGATTTTGATGTTAGCCAAGCTGATGTCATATACCTCTATCTTACTCATCAGGCACTAGATCGTTTGTTCCCAGAGATTTTAGATCGAATGAAACCTTCCGCTCGAATCATTTGCTATCGATTCTGTATTCGCAACCTGGAACCGACCAAAGTAAATAAAGATCAAAACCTATTTCTATACACCTTAAATAAAGGAAGAACATTGAATGCATATTCGTAAGAAAATTATAAAATAAAACTTAACTAAAGTATTTTATTTTATAGCAACTAGGTCACTCCAGACATAAGCTTTTCTCCCACCCAAGTCAACCAAAAGCCAAGGTTTTCCGTTAAAATTAACTTTTGTCCTGCGAATCAATGCCAATCGATCACCTTTATTTAATTGACCTACCTCAGGAAATCTTGGGCCGGGACCATTTTTTAATGAAACCCCATTAATTTTAGCAATTACTGATATAGTATTCGCAGAGAGTGCTGGAGAAGCAGGAGGTTTTGGCATCTTAACGACAGGAGACGTGGGCTGTTTTAATGTCGGTGGGGTAAGATTTGATACCATTAAATTTTTAGGCTCTATAGGCCTGGGGACAGTTACCACCTCATCTTGGATTGGTTTATTTAAAGATTCTACCCTGGGGACCATTGGTTTTTTTGGCTCTTTTATACTTGGTTTACTAAGATTAGCCACACTCAGTTTTTCCTTCTTGATTTTAGCAACTGGGCCAACTGGAACGTCCACTCCTTTATCAAAACGAACGAAGATTGGATTGGACACCAAATAATTTTCTGGATCTGCTTCCACTTTAAGTCGATAGAATACGGGTCCGTCATTTTTATCAAAACTTACATCACGCCAAACCAATTCATATGGGAGTGCTATCGTTTCCTGTTTTACCTCGAGACCGTTTCGGACAACTGACAAACGAACCTTTTTTTCGGCTCCTTTTGTCATTCGAACCTTGATTTTTATCTCAGGAAAATTATCCGACAATAACTCTTCGCCCATATTAGCTTGGCGACCTGACAGGGCATCACTTATCGTAAAATCATCTAATGAAATTCTTTCATCTCCGGTCTGACGGACTGCATACATACGTCCGCTAGCCATAGCATCGAGAACATCGTCCCGAGATTTTTGCCGAACAAGAAATATAGTTCGAACTTCACCAAATTTGGTTCCTTCGTTCTCACATAAATAATTATTTCCGCCATAACCCCACACTGGTTTTTCTCGGCGACCTTGAATATATTCACTCAACACATTATCCCATTCTTTTCCAGGTTCAATTTGCATCACTGGAGAATCGGCGATGGACTGAAAACCAGTGTAACCTGAAGTCAACATTAAGTCTTTTGGATAAGGCTCAGTCTTGTAAGTTACCCACCCTTTTTGTTTTATTTCATTAGAGTCTTCCATGTGATTCCAGAAAGTCAAACCACCGTTACTATCCACATAATCGATCAATTCTTGATAGGGTTGAACACCCAAGTCTCCTTCATACTGACTAAAGGGGGAACTTCTAAATGGCATGTTATTAAGAGTGATTAGAAACATTATTCCTGCAATCAGCCCAGTAATCTTCTTTTTATATCCCTTCAAAAAAACAACTAAGAATAGTAAAAAAAATACAACGCACCCCACAAAGTATGCTTGGTAATGTTTTAAATAACGTTTAGAAAAATTACTATCCAAGATAGGCAATTGCTCGTAACTCTCAGGCTTATCTAATCCAACTACGAAGAGATGCTTGTCTTGATTATTAGCAACGAGATTGCCCTTAAAAATATTCCCAGTCCAATAGTAAAACGGGGAAACCTCTGCGCCAGAAATAAGAAGGGTGTCCTCAAACTTTTTATCATTATCCTTAACTTCTGAAATATAAGCCGGCGCCCCTACGGCAAGAATTGATGAGTGCTCATTTCGTTTTCTAACAATACGCTCTAGGGGGACCAACCCATATTCCAATGCATCACGAGCTTGGTCGCCAAAAATCACCGTATCGATACCTTTTGCACGGGCCTGTTCAGCTACTTCCTGCAACGTAGAGCACCCACGACTAAAGCGGGTTTTTATATCAGCAACCCCATCCAATTGTATAAAACCCGCAAAAATAATATCTACCGATGCCAGAAGAAAAATTATTACCCCGGTTAAAACAAAAGGTATTTGATAGCTATACGGTCCTCTTTTGAAAAAATAATTCATTTTATATTTTTAGTATGTTTAATTATTCTTAACAATTCCATTGGTCATCGAACAAATTATAGAGCATGTTATCATTTATCGAGACTGAGACCTAGGATAGAGCATCAAAGAAATCAGCCCAGTATTGGCAAACCTTGGTTTCGTTACCATTTTATTTTTTTCTTTAAATAGAAACACATAGACCTCATCGTTTGATTTTTTTTTTAGATTTATGATACGATGGGTCTGATGTATTATTTCATAACAACTCCTTCCGCTCAAAGAGATCTGAAAACTGATCAACTAAACACACAATTTGTTTATCATTCTATGGATTTCGTGCTAAGGGGAGACCTACTATGAAAAAAATAATTTTAGTCGCCGATAAGAGTGTCACTATACAAAAGATCGTGGCCATGGCCTTTGAGCATGAGGATACTGTTGTTGAGGGAGTTAGTAAGGGGAAAGATGCCCTTGACAGAATGCAGACTTTTAATCCAGACATCCTTCTAGCGGATATTGACTTGCAAGATTTGACAGGGTTTGAATTATCCAAAAAAATTAAAGATGACCCTAAATTTAGTTCCACAAAAATACTTCTTTTGGCTAGTGACTTTGAGGACTTCAATAAAAATTTATTTGATAGTTCCGGCGCCGATGACCTCATTTCAAAACCTTTCAAATCAGAAGATATTATAAAAAAAGTTGATGATTTACTTTCAGAAAAATCCCCTGACTCCATTGGTGAAACAATTAATCTAACTCCGATTGACTTAGACGTTTCTGCTGAATCAACTGAAACAACTATTGAACTTTCTTTGGGAGATATGGTCGAAAAAGAGGACTCTACTATCAACCTTTCATCTGCAGAGCTTGAGGAATCAATAAATCCTTCGCCTGTTGAAGAAGAAGAACATAAAAATAATGAAGAGGGCACACTAGACGTAATGATCAACGACGTCGAATCCTTAAAAAAATTAATTGCGCCTTCAGATGCTGGTTATGATGAACTGAGCGAAGAAGTAGCTCCTACGCAAGAGGATACTGTCGGGGATGAGTTGGATATAACTTTCCGGGAGATAGTAAACTTTGGGTCTCCGAAAAAACCCGATAATACTTCAAGAATTCAACTGAGACCGATCAGTGCCCCCCCCACCATAGGCGATATTACCCCCGAACCGGAAGACCTACTGAGAGAAATAACTACTCCCGCGGGAAAAGGAGTAGAAAGTCCAACTGCAGCAGATTTAACAGCAAATAATCCTTCTCGTCCTCCACAAGTATCTCTTGGAGTTAAAAACAAGCAATCAACTACGCAAAGCAATCAAACCATGGCAGATCCAGTTAGGCATAGCCTAGAAGAAGTAATTCATGCTTCTATTGAAAAAGAACTTGCCGAACTTTCAAACAGCATCACTAAGTCTGCACGAGCAATAGTCCAAGAAATCACTCCAAAAATTGTCAGAGACATTGTTAAAGAAGAAATCGACAAGATCAAAAATTCATGAGAAACGTGAGTTGTTTCTCTGATCTAATCTTTTTCTCAAAATAAAAATTATTTATTTTTTATATTTCTGCCATGTTTTTTTTCTATCTTCATGCAGATTTAAATTCTAAGAAATAACCTTTTTCTAAATCACAAGAAAAACTAGATTGGTAAAAATTTCCCTAATGGATCAATTAGAAAAAATTTATAGCCCAAAGGAAGTTGAGGAACGTTGGGGAAAGTACTGGGAGGAAAATCACCTTTTTCATGCCGATGAGACCTCAACGAAAAAACCATTTTCAATAGTAATTCCACCGCCAAATGTCACTGGGTCTTTGCATATGGGGCATGCCTTCAACAACACGCTTCAGGATATTCTTGCCCGCTGGAAACGTATGTTAGGGTTTGAAGTTCTATGGCAGCCAGGTACAGATCATGCTGGTATCGCCACTCAAAATGTCGTCGAGCGTCAATTACACGCAGAGGGGACTAATCGCCAAGAGCTAGGGCGCGAAGAGTTTGTCAAGCGGGTCTGGAAATGGAAAAAAGAATCAGGGGGAACTATTAATCACCAGTTAAGCAAGTTGGGTAGTTCTTTGGACTGGGAAAGAGACCGATTTACGATGGACGAAGGTCTTTCTAAAGCAGTGCGAGAAGTTTTTGTATCCCTTTACGAAGAGGGCTTAATTTATAAGGGAGATTACATTGTCAATTGGTGCCCTAGATGTCTAACAGCAATCTCGGACCTAGAAGTCGAACATAAGGAAACTCAAGGACACCTTTACAATATAAGGTATCAATTCAAAAATAGTAAAAATTCATTAACTATAGCGACAACACGCCCGGAAACTTTGCTAGGTGATTCAGCTGTTGCCGTAAACCCAAAAGATGAACGCTATAAAAGCATGATTGGTGAAACGCTCATCCTACCTCTCTTGGGACGAGAACTCCCGTTGATTGGAGACAATTACGTTGATTCCTCTTTCGGATCGGGCGCACTCAAAGTAACTCCCGCGCATGACCCTAATGATTTCGAACTTGGGCGGCGCCATGATCTTAAGTTGATTAATGTTATGAACCCTGACGGTTCCATGAACCAAGAAGCTGGGCCTCTCTATCAAGGGCTTGATCGCTTAACCTGCCGACAAAAGATAGTTGAGAATCTAAAAGAAAAAAATTTTTTGGAAAGTGTTGAAGACCATATGCACTCCGTAGGACACTGTTATCGTTGTCATACAGTAGTGGAGCCTTATGTGTCTACTCAATGGTTTGTTAAAACCGAGCCTCTCGCCAAATCTGCGATCGAGGCTGTAAAAAGTCGCCAAATACACATAGTCCCTAAGCTTTGGGAAAACACCTATTTTAACTGGATGGGAAATATCCGAGACTGGTGTATTTCAAGACAAATCTGGTGGGGCCACCAGATCCCTGCTTGGGACTGCCCAACATGCGATAAAATTACAGTTGCTCGCGAAACCCCTAAAGTATGTTCTCATTGCAAAGAAGCTGGCCTGGTTCAGGAAACCGATGTTCTTGACACTTGGTTTAGTTCTGCCCTTTGGCCTTTCTCGACATTAGGCTGGCCTGAACAAACTCAAACTCTGAAAAAGTTTTATCCCACGTCGGTGCTCTGTACAGGCTTTGATATCCTTTTTTTCTGGGTAGCAAGAATGATTATGATGGGCAATAGGTTCATGGACAATGTCCCTTTCCAAAGTGTCTACATCCACGCCCTAATTCGAGATTCTGAAGGGCAGAAGATGAGCAAAACGAAAGGAAATGTCATTAATCCATTAACTATGATGGATAAATATGGCACAGATGCCCTTCGCTTTACATTGGCAGCATTTGCCGCACAAGGTCGAGACATAAAACTTTCAGAAGAACGCATCGAGGGATACCGAAATTTTTGTAATAAACTATGGAATGCTTCTCGTTTTGTGTTGATGAACCTAGATGACTATGATGGGACTTGTGAATTAGCCCCTAATGAAAAACGATCTACAGCACATCGTTGGATTCTAAGTCGCTTAAATGAAACTTGCCGCGACGTTAACAATGCACTAGAAGAGTTTAAATTTAATGACGCCGCTTCTTCCATATACAAATTCATATGGAACGAATACTGTGACTGGTTTTTAGAATTATCGAAATCTCACTTATATGGTGGAGAGGATAAGAAAGAGACTCTAAATATACTGCTCTATGTGCTGGAAAGTTGCCTGCGCTTACTACATCCATTTATGCCATTCATCACTGAGGAAATTCACAGCAAACTACCTGAAACAAGCCGCAGTATTATGAAAAAATCATTTCCCGAATACAAAGAAAAAGATGTAGATTTAGATGCAGAAAAAACATTTTCTACTGTCATTAATGTCGTTACTAGCGTGCGTAATATACGCGGGGAAATGAATTTAAACCCGGGTCTAAACCTTGATCTTTTTATTAGAACGAAACATAGTCATGAGACCGAGATATTAAAAAATAATACTAACTATATCAATAGCTTAGCTCGTGCAAGCCTTATTGAATCTAGTCTTACAACAAAAAAACCGAGGGTATCTGCCTCGTCTGTTTGTGAGGAAATGGATATATTTGTCTCTCTCGAAGGAAAGTTAAATTTTGCAGAGGAAAAGAAACGTATCGAAAAAGAGTTGAAAAAAATTGAAAAAGATATCATAGTTTTAGAGAAGAAACTCTCCAATAAGAATTTCATCGGTAATGCGCCCCCAGAGGTTATCGAAAAAAACAGCCAGAGAAAACAAGTCCTCTCTGAAAAACAAGCGCGCCTAAGAATCCACCTAGAAACTGTTGGTATTGCGCTTTCCTGACAAACGTTAGATAAGTTGGGAAACAACCCAAAGTATTTGTTCTTTATGGAAGTCACAAAACATTCCTTAACACGAGAAGACATTCCCGATGAATCTAAGTGGGATCTCGACGGTCTATATTTGCAGGAATCCTTGTGGCATGAAGACTTTAAAAAATTAGAAGCAGATCTCTCAGGTTACGAATCGTTTAAGGGAACCCTTGCCAGTTCTGCGAAGAACATCAAAGCATGCCTTGAATTTGACATCGACATCTCGCGAAGGATAGAAAAACTTTATACCTATGCCCACCTTCGGAATGACGAAAATAAAACTCACTCACAAAATCAGAGCAATTTTGAAAAAATAGTTCATTTGAATACACTTGCAGCTCAAGCAAATAGCTTCATCCCATCGGAACTCACGTCTATTTCAGAAGACCGGATGAAACTTTTCTTGGAAAATGCAGAATTAAGTTTTTACAAGATACATTTAGAACGAATACTAAGATACAGAAAGCATACCCTCTCTGAAAAAGAAGAAAAACTTCTCGCGTCAGCGGCAAAAATAGCGAGAACCGCAAGAGATGCCTTTGAAATGCTAGATAATGCAGATCTAAAATTGGGTACCGTTATAGACGAAAACGAGAACAAAATAGCTATCACTCAAGGAAACTTACAAAGCATCATGCAAAACTATGACCGGAGAATTCGTAAAGAAGCTTTTGAAAGTTTCTATAGCGCATACTCTGACCACCAATATACATATGCATCACTTCTTTCCAGCAATATCAAAAAAGATATTTTCTACGCACGTGAGAAAAATTTTGCTTCAGTCAGAGAAAAAGCCCTATTTAGCGAAAATATTCCTATTGAGGTCTACGACAATCTGATTGCAGCGGTTCACGATAACATGGCACCTCTACACAAATATTTTCTCTTACGAAAAAAGATCCTTAAACTTGATCAAATTCATATCTACGATATGAACGTACCATTAGTGAAAAATATTCACTGGCAAGTCGAATACAACGATTCGGTGACAAAAATTCTCGATTCTCTTCAACTCTTAGGTTCTGACTACACAGAAGAGCTAAGAAAAGGACTTCTCAAAGATCGTTGGGTGGACCGCTATGAATCAAAAGGAAAACGAAGCGGAGCCTACTCGTCCGGTTGTTATGATTCAAATCCTTTTATTCTAATGAATTACCAAGAAGACAATATCAATAGTATGTATACGCTAGCCCATGAAGCAGGGCACTCCATGCACTCGTTTCTCTCAAAACAACAACAACCCTACCTTTACGCTGATTACACCATCTTCGTTGCTGAAGTGGCATCTACATTCAACGAAACTCTTCTCACTAAATATCTTTTTTCACAAGACATTGACAAAAGCATGAAAATTTATCTAACTTGTAGAGAAATAGATAATTTAAGAGGGACTCTATACAGGCAAACCATGTTCGCTGAATTCGAGCACTTAATTTATGCTGCTACGGAAAGTGATCAACCCATGACTCTAGATGTATTTAAGGAAATCTATAAGAAACTACTTGAAATATATTTTGGTAAAGATACTATTCTTGATGATTGCCTATCCCTTGAATGCTTTCGAATCCCACACTTCTACTTTAGCTTTTATGTTTATAAATATGCTACTGGAATATCGGCTGCTTATGCCTTGGCAGAGATGGTTTCAAAAGGAGGCACAACAGAATTAAACGATTATTTAAATTTCCTAAAAGGTGGTGGGTCCAAGTACCCTATGGACCTTCTTAAAGGTGCCGGCGTAGATATGACTTCTTCGGTACCAGTTCGCAATGTTCTTGAAAAGTTTTCTAGCCTGGTAAACCAGCTTGAAGATTTAACCAACTGATTTTTTTATTACTTTCTAAATAGGAATACCATTTTGAAAAAACAAGGGAGTAGACAGCAAACCCAGCGAGGCAACAATCTAAAGCGGGGTAATTCAAATGCATCGAGAAATGGACAAAACCATAATAACGCAAATAAAAGTCCGAATCGAAATGGTGGACAAGGAAGAAAATCACACGAACCACACCTTTGGGCTTCAGCAGCTTCATCCTCAACAACATTAACCTCCCACCTCGCTATGACCAATAAACGAAGCCAAGGTGGGACAGGGAATACTGGGAATACCAATGGAGCCGGAAGATCAAATGGAAAGCCAAGGTCTCCGTCTAGCTATAAAAAAAATGGGAGAACCCGAGACGATGCACAGAAACATATCAATAAAAGGTTTACTAATGATAAATCCACCTCTACCTACACAAAACCATCACCCAACGAAATAAAAGCAACCACTAACACCTCGGCACAAGGAAACAAAGCAGATCTCAAAGAAATTTCTAAATCTAAAACAAACTCCTATGGAATAGATCCATTTGAACTTTTTTGTGCCTATCATTTAGGAATCTCATCTCAGAATCAGTATCGCCCATCAAATATCAATGACGTGTCTAACCGGTTTAAAATTGACATTGGCACAACTCGACAAATATTAAAAGAGTATGGAATGGACTCGGCTTCTTTGCTTGACCGAGACTTTGATATGGCTCTTGCACAACTAGACATTCAAGTTGCACCGGAAGGAATCAACCGAACCGAATTAGGAAGAAGTATTTTCGAGGATTTCTTAGAAGCTCCGATAAAAAAAAGAGATTGGAAAAAGATTTTAGAAGACGACAAAAAAGAAAATGCTAAAACCTTTGGCTAGCGATAGATTTATAAAGTCCACCATCGCACCATCGGCCAAAAACCTTAATTAAGCGCCGTCTCTAAGCTCACACGCTTGAAATTTAATCCTTCCCAAACAATCTTATCTTGCAAGCGTCTGGCCCGCCTTCCAGAACATTTTAAATCGTTCATCAATATAGAAAACGCAAACCGCTCACCATCCGCAGACTGGAAATAACCTGACAACGCGCTAACAGAATTCAACGTTCCTGTTTTAACTCTTGCCCGCTCTGCGCCGTTGTATCCTTTCATTCGCTTTAGAACATTACCATCCCTACCCATTACTCCCAAGGCAGAAACAAACTCTGGATAAATTCCGAGATCTTTGTATATATCCTGAAGCACTGATACAATCTGATCTGGGCTCAGCTGACTTTGTCTCGACAAACCAGACCCATCTAAAATAGAAAACTCCTCAACTTTGTATTGTAATGACTGCATATATTCATCCATAGCACGCAAGCCATTTAGAGTAGTCCCGGGTGCACCATAAACCTCTGCAGCAATAGTTTTTAAAACCTGCTCAGCAACAAAATTATTACTAAACTTATTTAACCCTCTAAGAATCAGAGAAAGTGGGATCGACTTATGACTGAGTAGTTCATAAGCCCCTTCTGGAACAGAACCCACTCGAACCTTACCCATAACCTCAACCCCAGCTTGGAGCAGGTATTCTTTAAAAACCATTGCTGCGTAATGTGTAGGTCGAGTTATATTCAAGTAGTATGTTTCTCGTCTACTGTTCACTGGCATAGTCCCAGAAACAGTGATTACATTATGGTCGCCCCGGTCGACACGATTTACAATCAATCGGCCGTATTTTGGTTTCGAGGCTGTCCTTGCTCGATTATCCACCCTTATAAACTCTATATCAGGGTCAACAACCACAACCGGCCTGTCGCCTAGTTTTTCTCCTGGAGCAACATGAACAGCAACTGTATTAAAATTAAACGATAAAGCTCCTAATGGAGCATTATATGCTTCTACACCCGCTTTTTTATTCCAAGTTTCGACACGCAGGTTATTATCAAAAAAAGATTCGTCAGCTATAATATTTCCATGAACTTTTTTAAGAGGGCTGTTCTTTAACTCGTTTGCCAAAAGCCACATCTGTTCACTAACAAGATTCGGATCGCCAAATCCTTTGATGTATATATCACCTTCAAGCGTTTTCCCGGCTATCGGCAGAGTCGCATACAAAGCGGTTTTAAATCGATAGTTCGCACCCAATCGTTTCAAAGCCACAGCGGTTGTCAAAAGCTTTAGATTCGAAGCTGGCGAAAATAATCGATCGCTATAAACAGAATACAAGGTTTTATCTTTTTCAAGAGAATGAATTTTTACTCCAAAATTTTTTTTTCGCAAACAAGAATTAAGTAAAATGGCCTCTACCTTTTTGATAAAAATAGATTCGGGCGACTCTGTTATTTGCGCATGGCTCTTCTCAGATAGCAATAAAAAAACTGGAAAAAAAACAATGGTGAAAATTATTTTTATATTAATTACTAATTTTTTCATCAAAAAATACTAACGTCTAATTTAAAAAAATTCAAACTTCATTTATTTTTTCAACCAAAGCAATTATCCAGTTATCCATAGTTAATACTTAATTAAAGTATTCAATAATAATAGTTTTAAATATTATATTTTTCGCAAACGACTGTCTAAACCAAATGATAAAGGTCTGGTTCTATAAAAATATGGAATGCGTTATGGTAATTATCTATTTTTTTGTGGACTTACTCTAGCTTGAATACGAAGAAAAAATTTTAACATCTACTCAAAGCAAAACCTTGACCATTCTTTATTTTCTTCATGTTACTATCTTGATTATAACTTGCAAAATATGTATTAAAGATAATTTATATCTTATCTGAATATCCAATATATTTATATTGGTATTGTTAACTCTTTTTTAGGTTACCTATGAAATATGATCTTTTAGGAATTGGTAATGCATTAGTTGATATCGAGGTACATGTTGACGATACCTTTATAGAACAGAACTCTCTAGTCAAAGGTGGAATGACTCTCTTCAGTCTAGAAAATCAGCAAAAGATCCTAAAAGAACTCCATGGTCTTTCAACCAAGGTTTCATCAGGAGGTTCTGCTGCTAATACAGTCCATGGGCTTAGCGTACTTGGCGGTAAAGCCTTCTATTTTGGAAGGGTTGCCAATGATATTTATGGGAAACACTATGCCGAGGATATGATGTCTTGTGGTGTAGGATTTTCTGGAACTGGAAACGGGTCCAGCAATACCGGAACTTGCGTCATTTTAGTAACCCCAGACAGTGAACGAACTATGCTCACACACCTTGGAGTATCGTCTTCATTACATCCAGATAATGTTGATGAGGAACCCATCGAAAACTCCAAAATGGTCTATATTGAAGGCTATCTTTGGACCGGTGAAGACACCCGTAATTCTGCAGAGAAACTAGCTCTATTTGCAAAAAAAAATAAAATCCCTGTCGCGTTTACTCTAAGCGATGCATTCGTCGTCAATACCTTTAAAAAAAAATTACTCGACTTCATCCAACAAAATGTCGACATTCTTTTTTGTAATGAAATAGAGGCTAGGGCTATGGCAGAAACAGAGAACACGCAAGAAGCCTTTGATGTTCTTAAAGGAATAGTCAAAACTATATTTATTACCAGAGGTGCGAATGGGTCATGGGCTTCCAGTGCAGATGAAGATAAAATTGCTGTAAAAGTCTTCCCAACGAAAGCCGTCGATACTACGGGAGCTGGTGATTTATTTGCAGCAGGAGCGTTATATGGAATAATTAAAAATTACACCTTGCAAGAATCGTCTATTATTGGATCCTATTGCGCATCCGAAGTTGTTTCCCAGATGGGTGGACGTATGTCCGTTGGTTCAGACGCGGACGCAGAACAAATTATTCAAAAATACCAAAAGCTATAAAAATATGATCTGTTTATAATTAATATTTATGGCGCTTTTTGAGTACGGTGGTAGGAAGTCCATATATCACAATGGCCTTTGGTAAAAGCTTCAAATCCCATTAAGCGGTGTTTCCATTTTGGTTTTAAAATGCGATAACATTCCTCTGCCACCGTATCTAGGTATTCTCCAAATAAACGCTCCACATCCTTTGTTTTTGTTTTACTACGAACATCAAGAAATGAAATATTTTTAATAGCTTCAATACTAGCTTTTTTTGACTCCCGGTAATACTCAAGGATTTCTTTCATCTCCTCTTTCGTTCCAGGGCGATGAAGGTGCCCAGCAACGTAAATATCAAAATCAAGCTTAAGGGCCTTTTCAATAGCTTTCATCTGAGTATAAATATCTGAAGTATAAGCAAAGTTTTTAAATGGGACTGACTTAGGTGTAACTAGGTCCACATACATCATAATCTTGCGAGAAGGGATATAAATTATAGAATTACCCTTTCCATGCCCCTCTCCCATATAAATTAACTCGATATTAATACCACCTATTGAAAGACTATAATTTGTCCCAAAATTAATATGCGGCAAAGGGCGGTTTTTATCCCTATATCTCTTAAGAGCTTTACCTGTTTCTACGTGAGCAACTATCTGAACGCCATTACCAGCAAAAAGGTATGCGTCGCCAATATGATCAATATGCGAGTGGGAATAAACCATAAATTTCACCGGTTGACTAGTAACTTCGCTAATGGCCTTCTTGAGTAGTTTCCCCTTCCCCTTTATCGGGTCAGTGATAACAACTCCTTCTGATGTGGCAATAAATATATTGTTGTACGCTCCTGTCGAAAAGAAATAAACTTCCGGAGCAAGCTGCTTTATAAAATAACCTTTTTCCCCTAAAGGAGGCAATGGTTCGTAATAACCATCCGATGCAAAATCATCTATAGAAAGAGATCGAGGAGAGGCTGCACAACCAAAAAAAAACCATGCAACCATTAGAATAACCAACAATCTTGAAATCCTAAAATAATAGGTACCAAACTTAGTAAACATTTCTTTCTCCCTGTCCTCTTGAACTGATCTGAATTAGTAACTAGTTTGGCTTAAAATTAGAGATAAAAAAGCCTTACCCTGCTACCCTCTTTTCAGCATAGGCTAACATCTTTACAATTAAAATTTTATATCCTGGCAAAGGTTATATATTTTTATGCATTTTGCTAAACTAGTATTTAGTTGGTACAAGTCAAACTAAAGAGACTTCACCACCTACGCATTACTAATACTAAAGGAGTGCTAATACATGAAGATGACCCAATTAAACACTTTAGGATTTTTCATCTTTCTATTTCTAACGGCTTGTTATGGAACTGTAGGGGAAAATTTTGACAGCTCACAAATAAATAGTATTCAAAATCACCTGACTACCCAAGAGCAAATCTTTGAAAGGCTTGGCGCCCCATTTAAGAAGGGACTTGAAAATGGCCAGGCCATGTGGACTTACCAGTTTGATAAATGGAATGCCCTGGGTTCTGCCCAATCCAAAGACTTGGTCATTTTGTTCGATAACAAAAATATTGTAAAGGCCTATCGCTTTACTACTAGCAATCCGAAAAAACCGTAGTCATAAATTGTGAAAAAAATCTCCATTTTTGTCTACGACTTCGATGGCACCTTGGTCGACACATTCGAAGATATTGCAAACTCAGTCAATCTGACTCTAACCGAGATGAGTCTTCAGTCCTTGGACCGTGGAACCATTTGCAAGAATATTGGTAGCGGAGTAGTCAATCTCATGACACGCTCCTTGGCAGGCTCTGGATGTAATGATGTAGAAACGGCTGTTTCCATTTTTCGAAAATACTATAATCATCATTTGCTGGATCACACCAATTTCTACCCAAGTGGGAGGGAAATTGTGGAGCATTTTTCAAATAAAAGAAATACTATCTTATCCAACAAACCTGTCTCATTTATCGAAAAAATTCTTATAGGGCTTAACTTTTTGAGTCCTTTTGATTTGATACTCGGAGGTGACAGCCTAAAAGAGCGGAAACCCAACCCAATTGGGCTTCAGTTGCTAATGAAAAAGTTTTCTTGTCCCGCGAAAGAAGTTTTGATGATTGGAGATAGCTCAATAGATATAGAAGCAGGAAAACATGCGGGAGTTGTAACCTGTGGAGTTACTTATGGATTGGGTGACTCAATTTCTCTTCGTGACTCCAACCCCGATTACTTAATCAACAACCTTGCCAAGTTAAAGTCTTTATTTAACTGAATGAAAATATTTTTTTCACTGTTGCATAAGGTTATCACTCTAACGCTCTGCCAAAAGACCCAACCCATTGATATCGATTGACTTTAAAAGTTTCGAAGCCTACAATTTTCAAGAATGGTATCCAATAACAAGATTAAATCAATTTACCTAATTGCCATCTGTGGCACTGGGATGGCCTCTCTTGCCGGTCTTCTTCAAAAATCTGGTTATCAAGTGACTGGATCTGATGCAAATATCTATCCGCCTATGAGCACGCTTCTAAAATCATCCGGTATAGATATCAAGCCTGGTTATCAACGTGAAAATATTACCAATGATATTAATCAAGTTATTATTGGCAATGCTGTATCTAAGGACAATCAAGAGGTCTTGGCCGTTCAAGAGAAAGGAATTCCTTATATTTCCTTCCCAGAAGCTATAAAGAAATTTTATCTAGAAAATCAAAAGTCGTTAGTCATTACCGGAACGCACGGAAAAACAACCACAACCGCACTCTTAAGCTGGGTTTTACATTCTGCTAAACGAAAACCAGGCTTCATGGTCG
>JAPYPM010000344.1 GCA_029937635.1 Nitrospinaceae bacterium | reverse complement strand
GTATAAGATCCGGCTTATTTATAAAACTTCTAGCTAAGGCTACTCGTTGACTTTCCCCACCAGAAAGTTGGCTTGGTTTATGATTCAAACGATCCTTGAGCCCAACCTGAACCAAAAGCTCTTCTGCCAGTTCGCGAGCTTCTCTTTTCTCAACCCTAGAAATCAAAGCTGGGAACATAGCATTTTCCAAAGCTGTAAAATCAGACAGGAGATTAAAAAACTGAAACACAAATCCTACTCTTTGGTTTCGAAAGTTTTCAAGATACGTATTTCCTTTAGAGCAAATGTCTTCACCATGAAACAAAACTTGCCCTGTTTCTGGAAGATCCAACCCACCAAGGACATGTAATAAAGTACTCTTTCCAACCCCTGAGGCTCCTATTATGCCTAACATTTCTCCAGCTTTCAATTTAAGGCTGGCCCCCGACAAGATATGAAGCACTTGCTCGGTGGTCTTATAGTTTTTGTGCAAATCTATGGCTTCAAGCAAATATGGCAAAGTAATTTTTTTGGGATTTGAGTCATTCATAACGCAATCCATCAACGAGATCGATCTTCGATGCCCGCCAGGCTGGATAAAGTGATGCGGCTAAACAAATCACAACTGAAAAAACAATAATTAACAACGAATCCATATACTGGATTTTAGATGGGAGGCGATCAAGATAATAAACATCACTCGGAAATGCTTCAATCCCAAAGACAACTTCTATAAAACCAACTATTTCATTTAAGTTAGGGACTATAACAAAGCCTGCGGCACAACCTAAAAATGTTCCTACAAGACCAATTACTAAGCCTTGATAGCTATAAATTTTTATTATACTGCTACAACTGGCTCCCATAGACTTTAAAATCGCTATTTCTTTAGCTTTCTCCATTACCAACATAAATAATGTGCTTACTATATTAAACGCAGCCACGAAAATAATTAGAATAAGAATAATAAACATAACTATTTTTTCTAGTTTGAGAGCAGAAAAAAGATTTCTATTCATACGCATCCAGTCACGAACAAGATAAGGGAAACCTAATTCTTTCTGAATTATAGATGCAATATTCCCAGCCTGCTCGATGTCAGCAACTCTTATCTCTATCCCAGAAATACCGTTCTTCATTGAAAAAAATTTTTGAGCTGACTTTAAGAGGATGAATGATAAGTTCGCGTCATATTCATACATTCCCGACTCGAACACACCAACCACTTTAAATAGTTTCATTCTTGGAATAAGCCCAACAGGTGTCACCCGTGAAACAGGAGAAACCATAGACACAATATCTCCTACTCCGACGCCCATTCGACGCGAAAGCTCCTTCCCCAAAATTATTCCAGCTCTTTTTTTTTCACGCCGACTTTTTATATTTTTTAAATGATTAGATTTTACTTTCAAATCAAACAGTGTTCCGGATATCATGTTTTTTCCTAAATCAGAAACGACCCCTTTGCTATCTGGGTCTATTCCTCGCGCAACAACCCCTGAAACTCTATCGCCATTAATTAACATCACCTGATTCATAATAAACGGCGCGGCAGCTGTAACTCCTTCCACAGAACGTATTTTTTTAAGAATATCATTATAGTTCTTCACCATCGCTTGGTTCATATTTGACACAACTATATGGGAATTGGTTCCCAATATTTTATCACGCAGGTCTTTACTAAACCCTGACATAACTGCTATCACCACAATAAGAGCCATAACGCCCAGTCCTACACCAGCTATTGATATCCAGGTATTAAGAGAAATAAACTTTTGGGACTTCTTGGCACTAAGGTGGCGAATGCTTACGAATAATTCGTAGGACATGATGGCTGGTGGGATTAAAGGTTTTTAGACCACAAATAAAATTTTCAACTGGGCCAAAGAAACTTTTAAAGGATCAATTGACTTCATCTAAAAAAAACTATTCAGCTTAAGATTTATTATATTTACTTAAGATTCTTTTTTTAATTGAGGAAATAAGATAACGTCACGGATAGATTGAGAGTTAGTAAGCAGCATAACCAATCGGTCTACCCCGATTCCCTCTCCTGCGGTTGGAGGTAATCCATACTCTAAGGCACGGATGAAATCTAGATCCATCATATGAGCTTCTTCATCTCCTTCATTACGGTCACAAACTTGCTCCTCGAATCTTTGTTTTTGGTCTATCGGGTCATTTAACTCGGTATAAGCGTTAGCAATTTCTTTTCCTCCTACAAACAATTCAAAGCGCTCGACCAATGAAGGGTCTTCCTCTTTCTTTTTTGATAAAGGAGAAAGTGCTAAGGGATAATCTGTTATATAAATGGGCTGAATCAAGTTTGGTTCAACAAAGTGGTCAAATAACTTTCCTAATACTTTTGCGTGGCTATCTTTCTTTTCCAAGGCCACCTTATTTTTCAGAGCATACGAAATAGATTTTTGGCATTCATTAATATCTTCTAATGCCATTCCTCCAATATCGACCAAAGACTGCTTAAATGTTTTTCTCCCAAAGGGCTTAGAAAAATCAATAGTTTCATTTCGAATAGCTTTATCTTTACCACAAGTAAGTTCAAAAATCAGCTTACCAAATACACTCTGACATATATAGTGGAACAACTTTTCAGTCAAATCCATAAGGTCATTATAATCAGCATAAGCTGTATAAAACTCAACCATAGTAAACT
>JAPYPM010000343.1 GCA_029937635.1 Nitrospinaceae bacterium | reverse complement strand
TCTTGAAGATGCGTTTCGGAATAGATATGAGTACAGATCACACCTTAGAAGAGGTTGGCCGACAATTTGACGTCACACGAGAAAGAATTCGGCAAATTGAAGCAAAAGCGTTACGTAAACTGAGACACCCTTCACGTGCTCATAAATTGCAAAGTTTTTTGGAATAATTTCCCCGGGCCTATAGCTCAGCTGGTTAGAGCAGTCGACTCATAATCGATTGGTCCTTGGTTCAAGTCCAAGTAGGCCCACCATGTTTAAAAAGCCTAGTTTTCTGACTGGGTTTTTATTTTTTTTTATAGCATGAAATCAAAAATCTTTTAGATAAGTTGGGTCAATTATTAATTCTTTAATGTTTCCATCAATGACTCTAATCTTATACGCTTTCGCATTAGGCAGGGAAGAGACAAAATATCTTAACTTACCATCAATATAATGGGCTGCAACCGCATCATCGCAGGCGATTCCTGGCTTCATAGAACCATCAAGAATAGTTTTATGATAAACAGGCCTTCTGTCAACCTCTGTATCAAAGTGTGGACAATTGCTTTCAGGTAAAAAACCCAGACACTCCAATGGCAACAGCATTCCAGTTACTGAGTCGGTTAAACCTTGTTCAAACCAACAAATCGATCCCGCACTTATACCTGCCAATACTGAGCCCTTCAACCATGCCTCTTTTAAGTATTTATCAAGCCTCCATTCTTTCCAAAGGGCAAGCAAATTACGAGTATTTCCACCACCAACATAAAAAATATCTTTATCCAAAACAAAGTCTCTCAGATTACATTCTGGAGGGTTATACAATGCAAGATGACTAGTTTCACAATTTAATTTTTTGTAGGAATCATAAAAACTATCGATGTATCCCTTTTCATCACCACTGGCAGTCCCAATAAAACACACTTTAGGACACTCTTTTTCAGAAAGAGAAAGTAAATAACGATCTAATTTTAGGTTTTCTGGCTTCATGGTAAAACCTCCACCTCCAATAGCTAAAATTTGTTTTTTCATTTCTTTCTTGGGATAAATTTCCTCTTCACAAATTTTACTCAAAGAGAAGAGTTACTGAAAAAATTTATTCAAGTGTAGAGGTTATAATAAAACTCATGTTTTCAACATTACTTCCAAAGCTTATATCACTGACTTCCGAGGTAGGCGAGACTATCATGGCTCTTCATAACGATAACATTGACTTCACTGTCAAACCTGATAATACGCCTCTAACTCAAGCAGATAAAATATCCCATAGTCTCATCACAGAGGCATTAAAAAAAATCACTCCAGATGCTCCAATATTGTCAGAAGAATCCGAAATGATTCCCTTTTCTGTTCGCAAAGATTGGAATTCTTATTGGTTAATTGACCCTTTAGATGGTACCCGAGATTTTTTAGATGGAACTCGAGAGTTTTGTATAAGTATTGCCTATATAGTGAATAACTATTCTGTTTTTGGTCTAATCTATGCACCCTTTGACAAGATTCATTATTACCGACTCCCAGGGCAAACATCTATCAAGCTCATGGATGACATTTGTTACAAACTTCACACTCAAAAGCCTAGACGCTGGGAAAATATTGTCATTGGCAGACATTCAACAAAAAATAAACAACTCCAAAAGCACCTTCGATCAAAGACTAATTTTGAAATCTTCCGCTTGGGAAGTGCTCTAAAATTTTGTTCAATCGCAGAGGGTCTCAATCATTATTACCCTAAATTTGGCCGTTGTTCAGAATGGGATACAGCTGCAGGTGTCTGTATTTTAGAAGGAGCGGGAGGCAAAGTTGTGGATTTCCAAAACCAACCTTTGCGCTACAACACTCGAGAAGATCATCTAAGTCCAACCTTTGTAGCTAGCGCCTAATTCAAGTTGAACCTTAATGATAAATCGATTGAATGAATATTTTTCGTAATCGAACCGATTGAGATAAAATCCACACCTGTTTCAGCGTAATCGACTATATTTTTTTCATTGATATTTCCAGAAGCCTCTAAGGGGCATATTCCTTTAGCTATAACTACTGCTTCAAACAACTCCTGAGAAGAAAAATTATCACAAAGGATGCGGGTTATGCCTTTTATTGGTACAGCTATCTTAAGCTGATCAAGTGACTCAACTTCAACAATAATAGGCTTATCCGGATACTCATAAAGAGCCTTCTCTATAGATTTTTCAAGTGAACCAATCGATAAAATATGATTTTCTTTAAGCAAAACACAGTCGAACAAGCCCATACGATGATTAACTCCACCACCACACTTAACAGCATGCTTTTGAGCATACCTCAAATTCGGAATAGTTTTTCGAGTATCCAATAATTTTGCATTCGTATGCTTAATCATATCCACTAAGTGTTTAGTTTGAGTTGCTGTAGCACTAAGGGTTTGCAGGAAATTAAGCGCAGTTCGTTCCGCACTGATTATTGCTTGAGATTTCCCTTTAAGATCACAAATCACAGTACCAGGTGTTGCCTCTTTCCCTTCTTTAATTTTCCAGTCTATTTCAATATCAGGGTCTAGGGTTGAAAAACAGAGATCAGAATAATCAATTCCACAAATTATTGCTTTTTCACGACAGATGATTTTAGCACTTGTAACATTATCAACAAGTAAACTAGATGACAAGTCTCCAGTTCCAATATCCTCTGACAAAGCCATATT
>JAPYPM010000342.1 GCA_029937635.1 Nitrospinaceae bacterium | reverse complement strand
GTTACTTCTTGTTTTTTCTGAGCGATTAAGATTTTCAAGGAAACTAGCGTATCATCGAATCAATGTCTAAAAAAATTTCTGTGGTAATGACAGTCTATAATGGGGAGGAGTATTTAGAGAAATCCGTTTGTAGTATCCTAAATCAGACTTTCACCGATTTTGAGTATTTAATAGTTGACGATGGTTCGACGGACAACTCCTTGAAAATACTTGAAGAAATAGTTGACCCCAGGGTGTGCATAATCAAACAAAAGAACCAAGGCCAAACTAGTGCCCTGATTACAGCAATAGAGCGAGCTAAAGGTGAGTTGGTTGCTCGTATTGATCAAGACGACTATTCTCTTGCTAACCGTTTAATGCGGCAAGTAGAGTTTATGAATGCGAATCCTAAAGTTATTCTCTGTGGTTCACGGTGGCAGGAATTACACAATGAACACCTTATTCCTCAAAAAATTCATTTTGTTCATAGTAATGCCGACCTAAAAAAAGCAATTAGTTGTTTTAACCCCTTTGCGCATAGCTCTGTTATGTTCCGCCGTGAAGCCTATTTAAAGGTTGGCGGATACAATAAAAATTTTTCAATTGCAATGGATTATGACCTTTTTGTGCGTCTAATGAGAATTGGAGAAGCGCATAATATTGAAGAAGTTCATACAGTAGTACGTATGCACGGTATGTCTAACACAATGAAGCAAAGCCGATTAAAAACTTTAGAAAGTCTCAAGGTGAGATGTTTTGCTTGTTCAAAATTTTTTGGTAACCCCTTGGTAACAGGATTCTTCTTTTTAAAAAGCATCGTCGGGCTTGTGTTGCCACGTTGGTTAAAAGTAATCTTTTAACTTGGACTAGAATTTTATTAAGATTTTAGAGGTCGAAAAAAATATTAACATAACCACCATCCAGTCTGATTATTGGAAAAAAAATTTTGCTGAGCGCACCGCTTCTGAATGTTTAATCAACAGGAGGTTAAACTTGCGAGATTTGAATATAATGCGTGACTGGTAAGATTGTTTGCGGGAGCATATTAAAAACTATTCGCAAGGCTATTTGGATTAACTCTCATTTCTGATAAAATGACCGGGCTTGATGTAGTTGTATATCTGTTAGATTATATTCCTGCAAAGGTCGACCGTGTCGCAATGACGTTTAATCTAGGTAGCGGTGTTGCATTTCTTGATTATCAAATTATTAGATTTTCTGTGATACTTCCCTTACCAATGAAGTGGAGAATTGGTAAGGGAAAGAATTTTGGAACAAGCGCTGAGCTAATATGCGTAAAGAAACTTAGTCGATCGATCCAAGAGCTTTTGAAGTACCAAGAAACAATTGGTCATGTGATTTCACGAGAGTGGGCAGAAGTTCCACTCTAAGCTGAAAGGTCAAGCGAGAAGAGGTCCTGGGTTCGACTGCGATACGAACAGCATGGGACATGTGCCTTTCATAGAAAAGAATATTCAGTGCCAATTTTTTTGGAAAATTTATGTTCAGAACAATATCTACCGGAAAATAATTAGATGAAAGCAATAATATTAGCAGGTGGACGAGGCACCCGCCTCCATGAAGAAACAGATTTTAAACCAAAGCCTATGGTTGAAATTGGTCAGAAACCAATACTCTGGCATATCATGAAAATGTATTCATCGCATGGTATAAATGATTTTATTATCTGTTGCGGTTACAAAGGCTATGTAATCAAAGAATATTTTGCCAATTACTTTTTACATATGTCTGATGTTACTTTTTGCATGAAAAACAATAAAATGGATATACTTCAAAATCATGCGGAGCCGTGGACTGTCACTTTGGTTGATACTGGCCAAGAGACGCTTACGGGTGGTCGCCTAAAGCAAGCTTACAGATATGTTAAAGATGAAAAAATATTTTGCTTTACTTATGGTGATGGCCTGAGTGATGTTGACATTACAGAATTGATCAGATTTCACAATTTACATAAAAAACAAGCAACACTGACGGCAATTCGCTCACCAGGGCGTTATGGAGCTTTGAAGATTGCGAATGATTGTCGAGTTGATCATTTTCGAGAAAAAGCTGACGGTGATGGCAGCTGGATCAATGGTGGATTCTTTGTGCTATCTCCTAAGGTAATTGAGCGCATAGAAGATGACTTAACTAGCTGGGAAGATTCACCACTAATAAGTCTTGCCGAGGATGGTGAGCTGGTTGCGTTTAAACATGATGGTTTCTGGCAAGCAATGGATACGCTGCACGAAAAAGTTCTGTTAAATGGTCTTTGGGATAGTGGTAACGCTCCATGGAAAAACTGGTGATTAATCCATCTTTTTGGAAAGATCGTAATGTATTTATTACGGGTCACACAGGCTTTAAAGGAAGCTGGCTTTCTCTTTGGCTGGCACAATTAGGCGCAAATGTGACAGGTTACTCATTAGAGCCACCAACTAAGCCCGCACTTTTTGAAGATGCTAAGGTTGTCGGTGTTCTGCGGCGAAGTATTTTAGGTGACATTCTGGATGCAGATACTTTCACCGAAGCTATGCAAGCGGCCAAACCAGAGGTCGTTATCCACATGGCAGCCCAGCCTCTGGTACGAGAATCCTATATAGACCCAGTAGGCACATACACTGTAAATATAATAGGAACAGTTAATCTATTTGAGGCGGTTAGAAAAACCTCAGGTATCAAGGC
>JAPYPM010000341.1 GCA_029937635.1 Nitrospinaceae bacterium | reverse complement strand
GTTGAGAAGTCTAGATGATTGAGTAGTATCTTGGTATCAGTGGATGGCTGAAAAAAACATAGGAATAGAATCTATGAATTGTAGGTTATTTCCTATAAAGGAGGTGCCGGTTTAGGCGAAGATAGTCTTAATGTAGGTGAGCATTTGGATGATTTAGCTATAAGGATTATATGATATAGAAAAATTCTTATTTTTCGAGGAGATCTCGAGTGATAGCATAATGGATAAGTTCTGCATTTTTTTTCATTTTCATTTTTTCAAGGATACGTGTCCTATGTGTACTGATCGTTTTAACGCTAAGGGAGAGGTCTACTCCAATTTCTGTCAATGATTTACCAATAGCGATCATCCCAAAGACTTGATACTCGCGGTCAGAGAGTGTCTCGTGAAGTGGTTTTTCTGAATCAGAAAAATCGAATGCAAGTTTTTCGATGATGTCGGTGCTTGCGTACTTACCTCCGGCAGCTATTTTCCGTATAGCTTCAGCTAGTTTTTCAGCGGCACTTTCTTTAGTAAGATAGCCTGATGCTCCTGCCTTGATAAACCTCACTGCGTATTGTTCTTCAGGATATACACTAAGAATAAGTATCGGAAGCTTAGAGTACTCATTTTTAAGTTGCTTTAATAAATCGAGCCCGCTTTTTCCTGGCATAGATATATCTAAAAGAACCATATCGAGATTATCACTTTTGATCATCGAAAGTAGACTATCACCATTACTTGCTTCACCAATAACTTCTATATCCGATGTTTCTTCTAAGGCGTGTTTGAGCCCACGTCTAAAAAGGGGGTGATCGTCGGCAATAATTATTTTAATTGTTTCCTTTGTGGAAGCTTTCATGTTTTATACCCGTTGGATGTTAATGGTTACCGTTGTGCCTTGATTATTCACTCCCTGAATATCTACATCCCCTTGCCATACAAGAGCCCGTTCTCTCATTCCTAGAAGTCCGAGTGATCTAATATCTAAGATTTGATCTGATTTAATTCCAATACCATCATCATTTACCTGAAGAGTGACAGTACCATCTTTTTCTTTCATGGTAGCATTAATATTTTTAGCTTTAGCATGCCGAAGGATATTAGTTAATGTTTCTTGAAAAATCCGAAAGAGCGTGGTGGATCTTTTAATGTCTAGCTCGACGTTCCCAGAGCATACTTCAAAACTAAACTTAATACCCGTACGTTTTTCAAACTCACTTCCATGCCATATTATAGCTTCGTGTAGGCCTAGGTCATCAAGGATTGGTGGTCTTAAGTCCATAGCAATTTTTTTTACGGTTTGAATTGTATTATTGATAAGTACAAGCATCATTTGAGTGTCATTACGCAAAGGTGCATTGTCATTTACCATTTTTTTATCAAGCAAAGAGAGTTCGAGTTTTAGGGTGGTTAACATTTGCGCTAATTCATCGTGTACCTCGCGTGCAATACGCGTACGTTCTTCTTCTCGAATCATTTCCAATCGTTGGTATAGTTTACGTAGCCGTTCGTTGGAGTTTTGAATGTCAGCTTCAGCCCAATGCCTTTCTACCGTTCTACCAAGTTGAATTCCAACCTCTGCCATCACTTTCATCATATCTCGGTCCGGTTCAGCAGCTTTAGTAGAGAAAAACTCCATAACGCCTACGACTTGTTTACCTATTAATAAAGGGAAACCAAATCCTGCTTTAACGCCTATATTCTCTGCCAATTGAGCTCTTGGGAAGTTAGCATCTTTAGTTACATCTGTAATCCATTCAGGTTTTCTGCTTACGAGGACACGCCCTGGAAGTCCCATGCCCGGCCCAAAGGGGGTTGCTTCTGAAATTTTTCTAAATATATCAAAACGAATTGGATCTTCCAAATACCATACCTTGGCAGGCTCTAACCAACTTGATGTCTGATCTGGAAGAAGATACGCGTGACCAACTGGCCAGTCAGCATGAGTACAGATTTTTTCAAGGCATAATTGTAATGTAACCTTTAGACCTTTTGTTTCATTGGCAGCTATAGCGATGTCTTTATGTAATTGGACTGATGCAGATTCTTTTTCAAGTTCAATATTCAATTTGTTAAGTTCAGATGTTCTTTGATGGACGCTTAGCTCAAGTTCATCTTGTACTGCGCTCATTTTTTCGGAATTACCATATTGCAAGATACACAATGTGGCAATGGTCCAGATAGTTAATATAGTAAGCGATCTATTTATTAGAACCTGCCAAAGTTCCGCACCGGGCGGAGACAGGAAAAACCCAATTATTGTTAACAAGGTTCCTGTGATGGCACCGACATATATAAATTTTTTATTTTTTGTAAAAAGAGCAATTAAAACGAGAGAGATATAAAGGACTCCATCTGCAACTCCAAGAGGAATAGATATATCCAGGAGCAATATTGCGATGGCAACTAGCCCTCCCATTAGGGTGTATAGTATGTTTTTGTTTTTTATAAGATCGTTTAAAGTTGTCATGTTAGATAAAAAACCACGAGACTTGAAAGTATAAAAAAATTGATTGGAGATTTTCAATTATATCAAACTTGGAGCACTTATTTTGATGTTTTTATCTTGAAGAGAAAAAATGAAAATAGTAGAAACTCATTGCAGCTCTATACTTACACGTACATCTGGTTACTTAAAAGAGGTGAGTTCACATTCACTCAATCCTTATGTTGGCTGCGGATACG
>JAPYPM010000340.1 GCA_029937635.1 Nitrospinaceae bacterium | reverse complement strand
AGATATACCTTCGTTTCTACTTTTCAGAATAGATTTTTGGTGACCACTCGAGAAAAAAATATTTGCTTTAGGCATTAAATTATTGATCGCTTCATCCGTTATTTTTATTGAAGATGACTCCGTTGGGTCAACATTAACAGTAAATGCTCCTGCAGGTTCTGCATTGGAGGGAAGTCTAGAAAGTGACAAAGGTTTTGATCCTATATTAGAAACTCGAGAATTTCTGAAAAGTTTATATATACCGGGTGTGTAGGTGTCTTTGAATATTATTTTCCCATCTACAGAGGGTGGTATGATAATTGTTCCCTCAGGAGTAACGATGTAAGCTTTATTATCTTTTGAAAAAAGTTTCCAATTGAAAGGCTGACCAACTAATAAGTCTTTATGTGTCAGACTATCCAGTCCCCTTGCCGAGTACTTGATCCAACGCTGAATCCAGGGCAAAAAAGTTGGCTGAATAGGAAAATTATTCCAATCGCGGTCAATACTTGATGCATAAAGGACAACTTTTCCTTTTCCAATGTTTGACTCTATCAAAGCTGGAAATCCGTTATTAAAAACTATAGGGGTGGTAAATTTAGAATCTTCTCTGGCCACGACGCTGTAAAAAGAATGAAATTCAGCACTTTTCATTTCCTCAAGTATTTGTTTTTTGAAAATCTTTAAAACAGGATGTTTGCTTGGTTTAATGAGAAGCCGAAACGGTTCATTGTTTGTTGCCACTTGATACAGCGACTTTAGAAAGACAGGGAGAATGTTACCCAGTTTTTCATTGTAAAACTTAGCGTCAACTCGATTTCCAAGAGAGATAAATATAGCACCACCACGCAGTACGAATTTTTCCAACTCTTGCTCGTACCCGAGTGGCAGGTTATTTATATTGCAAAGTATGATTACAGAGTAGTCAAATAGATTATGTCTTGAAAGTTCTGTCAGCGTGGAGACTGTGGGTTGGATGTTTGAAAGCGAAGAAGTAAATGGATTCAAAGCTCTTTCAATATAAAATGTTTCGCTTTGGTGTTCTATTGTATTTGGATCACCATCCACTAATAAAGTCTTTATAGTTGGATCTGGTTGATAACTGAAAAATCTAATATTGTCATTAAGAAGAGAGTCATTCTCAATGCGGGCCTCTCCATTTATAGAGTTATTATTCTGGAGAGGAATTGAAAACTCTTTCTCAGTTGATGAATTACTAGGGATATCCAGGGTACTCTCTGTTTGCTTTTTACCATTGATCCAGAGGGATACCTTGAGATCATTGATAGGCTTTGATTGTGAAAGATTGGCTGTTATTACTTTGACCTTAATTACGCGGCTATTGTTTAAAAATTCTTGCTGAATTTCAGTGTGTTTTATAGCAGCCTTGTTTATTTCATGTGGCACCTTAGAAACGTCGACTATATTTAACGTGTACGATGGTATTTCTTTTATAGACGAGAACTCTGCCTCATCCCAACCGTTTTTATCTCGGTCAGTTAGGATGTAAATCAGTTTATTTATTTGCTGAACTTCTTCAAGAAGCACTAACGATTTTTTTATTGCAGTGCCTATATCTGTAGTTCGGGAGGTAGGCAGACTTGATTTTAAAATAATTTTTGCTTTGTCAGGATTAGCGGTCCAACTTAGTAACACTCGAGTAGGGCTAGAAGCTAAAACGATACTATAAGTACTTTTAGCAGACAAGGAGTGGATCACGCCTAATAATAACTTTACTGCACGATTATAATATGACTTTTGGTTGGTTTGAGTTGCCATGCTGTATGAATCATCAAGGATAAAAACTATCGCGGAGGAACTGTCATTGCTTGGATTGGTAGAATTGCCAAGAGACAATATTGGACTTGCTATTGCTAAACTCAGAAGAATTATTCCAAGACAACGTATGAAAAGTAAGAATTTTTTATTTGGTTTTGATTGCTTAATGGACCGATTTTTAGATTGCAGCAATAAAAATATTGCGGAGAAGCTCTGATATTTTTTTTGACGGCGAGCCATCAGGTGAATCAATACCGGAGCAGCGATCCCTAAAATACCAAGTAAGTACAGTGGAGACAAGAAGTTGAAGTTCATGGCGCTCAATGTTTTCCTAGGTTTTTTCTTTGCAGTAAATAATAGAGTAGGCCTTGTTCCAGTGGAGTTGATGTTTGAAGGAATTTATAATCGATGCCCAGTTTGGCGCAATAAGAACGGTAGTATTCGATCAGATCTTGAATCGACCTTTGATAGATTTCTCTAATATCTTCAGGGTCAAGCTCAATGGACGAGTCGTCCTCTAGCGATTCAAAAACAACATCACCCTTAAAGGGGAAAGACACTTCATCAGAATCTAAAATATGGAAGAGAATTACTTCCAATCCTCGCGACACAAGAAGTTTAAGTTTTTTTTCAATACCAGTTTCTTTGGTGAGAAAATCAGAAACTAAAATTATTATTCCCCTACTAGGTAATCGTTCCACCATACTTTCAATGGCGTCTTCGAGTTTAGTAATTCCGTTTGGTGATACTACTGCTAACTCATGAAGAATGTGTTTAAAGTGACTTGGCTTAGAACGTGGAGGAACATGTTTTATTAAGGTTTTATTGAATAAAGAAATTCCTACCGCATCGAATTGCTTTAAAAGTAGATAAGAAAGTGAAGCGACCAAGGTCCTAGCGTAATCCATTTTGC
>JAPYPM010000339.1 GCA_029937635.1 Nitrospinaceae bacterium | reverse complement strand
GAATTTATGGGAGTGGGTTTGTTTCAGGGATTATAGTGTTTCCTAAGTCACCCATTAAAGAAAAACAATTGTAGCTTGAAATACTTGGAAATAGAATCATTAAATAATAAATAGTTTTAATTTTATAGGATATTATTTTAAACGTGTATTCTGGGTTCGTTAGGAGTAGAAGTTCCTGTTCAAGAGATACTATAAAAGTTGTCACTTGCAGACGATATGTTATTGTTGAATTCAGTTAATTTGATAGAAACGGGATAGATTTTCAGACCCTGAAGATCAGGCAAAACCTTCCGATACTTTCGGTTTGATCCCTAGTTCAAGAAAATTTTCACCTCTCGCATAACTCGTATAAGACTAAGGTTTCTAAAATTGGATATCGTATATATGGCATGTGATCTTTTTGTATAAAGCTTGTGAGTACAAAAACAGAACTGCAAATTTAAAACTCCGGATATGCAGAGCCCGATTCTCGAGCTAGTTATTCTATAATTATAGATGATCGGTAAAGTTTGCTGACTGGATGGTCCTAACTTTATTTCAGTGCTGGTTGTTGGAGTGTTGTGGACAAATTTCATAATTTAACTGCTAAAACACATATACCCTTGGTTAACCCTTCCATATCATCCCGTTTTGCATTCAGTGTTGTAGCCAATCTTTTGCGAGGTGGATTGGCTTTTACGACCACCATAATTATTGCACGTGTTCTTGGGCCTGAGGTGTATGGGGACTATGCGTTTCTTCTGGGAAGTTTTGTTGCCACCATGGGTTTGCTGAGCATGGGAACTTCAAATGCCTTCCAGACTTTCATGTCTCAAAAGGAACGCGGAAAGATGTTTGTGTTCAGCTATGCAGGGTGGCAGTTGTTGCAGGTCCTTTTAGTATTGTTTGTTATTGGTGTAATTCTTCCTACACAGTGGCTGGAACAGATTTGGTTGGGCCATGAAAAGGGCATAGTTCTGCTGGCAGTGGCGGCAGTTTTCATGCAACAGCGAGCCTGGCAGACCATGATAAAAATCGGTGAATCAAGGCGCCTGACTCATAGAGTCCAGATGCTCAATATATCTATAGCGGCGGTTCATTTTGTGCTAGTTGGTGGTTTTTGGATGGGAGAGATGCTTTCTATCCGTCTGATTTTTGGGTTGATTCTTGTCGAGCATTTAATTTTTCTCTTCGTGGCCTGCAAGGTTCTATTTATTTTCAAGCTGGAGGGGGAGCCATTCGATGGGAGGTCCGTCTTGCGCGAATATGTCACATATTGTACGCCCCTCATTATCTATTCGATTGTAGGGTTTGGTTGTGAATTTGCAGACCGATGGATGCTTCAGAATTTTGGCGGTTCAAAACAGCAAGGCCTGTATGAGATCGGTTATCGTTTCGGTGCGTTGAGCCTCCTGATCACAGCCTCCCTGCTTAATATTTTTTGGAAGGAGATTGCAGAAGCCAAGGAAAAAGGAAACCTGGAGTTAATGCAAAAATTGTATCGCAAGACTTCCAGCTTTCTTTTTACGCTGGGTGTAGTTATTGCCGGATTCCTTGTTCCCTGGAGTGAAGAGATAATACTGTTTCTACTTGGACCTTCCTATGTAGAAGGTTCTTCGGTTTTGGCTATTATGTTGGTTCTTTCCGCTTTTGCTTCGCTGGCCCAGATCAATGGCTCCATGTTGCTTGCTTCAGGAAAAACAAAGGCACATTTTGTTTTCGGCAGTATTTTTATGGGACTGAGTATTCCTTGCTCCTATTTTATTCTGGCATCAGAGGAAGCCTACCTGCCTGGATTACAATTAGGTTCATTGGGGTTGGCTATGAAAATGCTCTTATTTGTTGTTTTGCACGTTAACGTTGTTTCCTGGTGGATATCTAGAGACCATGGATGGAAGTTTGACTGGATATATCAAGGTGTCTCACTAGGTGGTTCATTGGGGTTAGGCTGGCTGTCTTTTGAGGTCGTAGAAACCCTGAACAATGTAATCCCCACTGGTCTGTTTCTTAAAGGAGGATTAACGCTGATTCTGTATTGTGGGCTTGCGGGAATGATGATCTGGCGGATACCCTGGGTTGCTGGTACTTCGCGTCAGGAGATCAAGAATTATTATTTCAAGGTCATCAAGCTAAAGTTTTTATAGGGGGGGCACCGGGCAGTATTAAACCAACAGGGCAGGTCACTGGCAAGAAGGGTTCATGGGAAAAGCCTTGCCACAGACTTCGTCGATTCGTTGTGTTGAAAAAATGTTGTTCACTGGAAAAACTATGCTGTTGACCGGTTGACCCAAAAGTGAGAAACTCGTCAGCCAAGTCTAGAGGAATATTACCTTGAATAAACAGCGATTTCACTTTTTCCGCTTAACTTTCTGAACAATTTACGCTTAAATTGACATTTTTTGATTGACCGAGGGAACCTAATTGATTTTTTTGAGAGCCCATGGTTGTCATGAATTTTAATGTCCACATGGAAAATATCGATTAAACGTTTTCATAGGGAGGATTATGAGTTTGAAAGTGTTAACAACGTTGGGACCCTCATCAATGAGTGAAGGTATGGTAAAAACTTTGACCGAGGAAAATATATATTTATTCCGAATAAACTTATCTCATACACCCGTTAAAGAAGTAGAGAATGTCATAAAAAAGATTCAATCATGGACCGACACAGCTATTTGCCTCGACAGCGAAGGAGCCCAGAT
>JAPYPM010000021.1 GCA_029937635.1 Nitrospinaceae bacterium | reverse complement strand
TCGCTGTTGAGTCGGGTTGTGTTGTTATTGATAATAGCAGTGCTTGGAGAATGGAAAAAGATATTCCTCTAATCATTCCGGAGGTGAACCCATCTGCATTAGGTGAAAAATGTGGGATTATAGCAAATCCTAATTGTTCAACTATCCAGATGGTTGTTGCCTTGAAGCCAATTCATGATCGATATCGTATTCGTAGAGTTTTTGTGTCAACTTATCAATCAGTTTCTGGCTCAGGCCAAAAGGCGATAGAAGAACTAAAGCATCAAAGTAGAAATATTCTTGATGGGAAGTCGGTTCAAAATGATATTTATCCTCACCAAATAGCCTTTAACTGTTTGCCACATATAGATGTCTTTATGGAAAATGGTTACACTAAAGAAGAAATGAAAATGGTAAATGAGACCCATAAAATCTTAGGTGATAGCACAATCGAAGTTTCTCCAACTGCTGTTCGCGTGCCGGTTTTTAACTCTCATTCAGAGGCCGTGAGCGTTGAGACCGAGCTGCCTATGAATGTAGAGGAGGTTAAAGACATTTTTTCTTCTTCACCCGGTATTTCTTTAGTGGATAATCCTAAAAATAATGAATACCCATTGGCAGTTGATGCTTGTGGAAAGGGAGATGTTTTTGTGGGACGAGTTCGTGGAGGTCTAAATAGGGATAATATTATTAACTTTTGGGTTGTTTCTGATAACCTCCTCAAAGGAGCAGCCTACAATGCGGTACAGATAGCTGAACTGGTTCTTAAACGGCTAGGCAATTGAATTTCAATGAGATCAACTCTGTGCTATAATTTTTGATGAGAATGTATATTTGATTTCTGTAGTGATTAACTTTTAAATCAATACTTTTTTTAGGAGTTGAGTTATGGCTGAAAAATCCGGAACGAATAAATCAAAACAAGATACCGGAGTAGAGAATGAGGATGCCAGGGCAATTAAAGAGCTGCTTTCTGTCGCCTCGCATGAAAGAAAAAACCTTCAACTTCTTGTCGAATATTTTGAAAAGAAGATTCCTGAATTAGACGAACGAAAGCAGTTTTTCGATAAAATCAGTTCACAAGTGCCTGACTCGCTTCAAAAGCTTGATTTTGTTAGCCATCAGATTGAAGAAATTAAAAATTTTGATGTCCGTATTCGGGACTTTCAGCGAGTTGCTAAAGATATAGAATCAAATCATTCCACTCTAAGACGTGACTTGGGAGAGCTTCATCAGCTTAGTGATCATATAGAGCAGAAAATCAAAAGTCTTCAACAACAGAGAAGTCTTGTTGAAAAGGCTAATGAGGATGCTGGACGTCTCAATATTCTTGTTTGGGATATGGACTCTAAGATTAAAAAGATGGGAGAGGAATCCAAGTTAATCAAAAGCGCCGATCGCAATATTAACCGCTTAGAGAACATGCTAGAAAGCATGAAAACTCAGGTAACTGAAATTACAGGTTTTCGGGAAATGATGAAGGTCGCAAATGAGCGTGTTAAAGAAATGAAATCTACCTGCCGTGAATTAGATCACCGTTACGCGTCAATCGTTCAGGAAAAGTCTATAGTAGAAAACTATACCCAAGATACGGAAGAAATGAAAATTACATTGAATAAACTTCAAGGTGATTACGAAAAAGTTCTCGGTCAAGGTCATATTATTGAAGATGCAAGAATAACACTCACGCACATGACGAATGAGATAAGTAGTTTAAAAATCGAGTCTAAAAATATTTCTGTTAAAAACGAGATGATAAGAAGTATTAGCAGTAAGTTGCGTGACTTAGATTCATTATCTATCGATGTTGATACCAAAATCAGTAAGATCCGCGAGGATAGTGTGATTGTTGATAAGACAGAAGAGAAGGTTAATAAACTAAATATATTTGTCGTTAACAACCTTAGTAATAAAATGAAGCTTCTGAAGGAAGAGATGAAGTCCATTGATATTGCTAATGAGAAAATGAGCCGATTTAATATTGTTGCAGAGGAAGCGGAACAAAGAGTTCAGGGGTTAGACGAAGAAATTAAAAAAATAGAAACTATTGAAGCTACTGTTGAAAAAATTCAAAGACTCAGTGAATCCACAGAAGTTGGAATGGAAGAGTTGATTCGTAAGCAACAATTGGTAGATCAGGTAGAAAAAAAGGTTAATGATTTAAGTTCTCTGGTTATTAGTCTTGACGTAAAAATCGAAACTCAGGTACAAAGAAAATCCATTGTCGAAAAAATGGAAAAAAAATTAGATGGACTTGATTTTTTTATTGAAGAAGCAAATGTTAAAATTGCTGAGGCTACTAAAAAGGTTAAATTTTTGGAGAAGGTTGATAAGCGTCTTGAGGACCTTAAGGGGACGACTAATGTTGTAGAGGAAAAGATACTTGATTTGGTGAAAGATAAGAAAGCCCTTGATGATCAAGAAAAGCGCATGAGCCACCTAACTTCTAAGCTTAGTATCATGGAGATAGAGCTTCAATCTAAGTTTACAGATATTCGTGACGCTAGAGAAGAAATTAATCGAATTTCTGTTTTGCGAGATGAGTTGACCTCATGTTCTGATAGTTTTGAGAACAAGATTGAGTCTTTAAGTCAACAAAGTACAAAATTAGAAAAAGTAGACACGAAATTGCAGGAAATGAATTCCTTGCTTAATGACATACGTAATAGGCACGAGGTTCTTGAAGAAAAAGAATCCCTGCTTCTGGGGGCAGAGAAAAAAATTAACGAGCTGTCCGGTATGGTTACACAAGTAGAAAGTCGTATGCAACAAGTTACTGAAGGTGAAATTAGAATTCGGGAAACTCAGCAGGCTCTCGGAGAGCTCGAAGCTGTTATTGCGCGCATTAATTCAGAAAAAAAACAGATCGAAAAAGAAGGACGAAATTTGGATAAAATAAATCTAAATATTGAGAAACTTACTGCTGTTACTGGAGAAGCAGAATCCAAGATTGATACTCTCAACCGAAGAATTGATACTCTTGACGATGTCGAAAAAAAGCTTGGCAAACTTAACATTCTTGCTGAAGATGTAGATGTAAAAATGCGGAACTTAAAAAAAGAAGAGAGTGTTGTTCAAAAGGCAGGTGACTATGTATCTGAGCTAAAGTTCCTTATTGGTGAAATTGATAAGAAAAAAGAAGGCCTAGTTTAAATTTGTTAAATATAAATTAAGACTGATGATTCCCTGGAATATTGTTCAAATAGATTTGATTAGATTTAAATCTGTGCATACCTTTAAGTGTAAATCCTTAGTTTTCTGAGCTACCTAAGGGTGTTTTCTCCCCAAAATAATTTAAGTATAGACTATATTACCATTTAGTTGTGTGGGTTTTGAGTATGAGGATCTAATTTTAACTATCCTTGCTTATCTGATTGGAGGATCTATTTATGGCTGAGAAGTTGCTTGGCGTGATCGGTGGTAGTGGTTTGTATTCGATGAATGAATTAAAAGTCATTGAAAAAATCTCTATAGATACACCATTTGGAAGTCCTTCTGAGGATTTGGTCATAGGGGAGCTAAATGGTATAAGAATGGCATTTTTGCCACGTCATGGTGTAGGGCACTTCATCCCACCATCAGAGATAAACTTTCGCGCTAATATTTTTTCTATGAAAAAAATAGGAGTGGAACAGATTATTTCTATAAGTGCGGTCGGAAGCATGAAAGATAAGTTGCATCCAGGACATTTTTCTATTCCGCATCAATTTATAGATAGGACTACTCGCAGGATTAGTACTTTTTTTACAACAGGTATGGTTGGGCATGTTTCCTTGGCAGACCCTGTGTGTCTAGCCACTGCGGAGGTTTTAAGTTTGGCTGCTCATAAGGTTAACGCGAATGTTCACGATGGCGGGACTTATATTTGTATTGAGGGGCCACAGTTTTCTACCAGAGCCGAATCTAATGTTTATCGCCAGTGGGATGTAGACGTAATTGGTATGACAAATGCTACAGAGGCTAAGTTAGCTCGCGAAGCAGGTATTTGCTACGCTACCTTGGCGTTAGTTACCGATTATGATTGCTGGAAGGAAGAAGAAGAACCAGTTACATTAGAAGCTGTGTTAGCTATTATGCATAAGAATGTTGAAACTGCACAAAAAATTCTTAAGAAACTTACTTCTGAGATTAAGAATAAACGAAGTTGTGACTGTGGTTCCGCTGCGGAAAATGCAGTAGTGACTGACGATAAAAAAATTTCTGCACAGCTTAAAGGTGAGTTGTCAATTTTTTTTGGATAGTTAACCAATGAACATAACGCAATCTGAAAAATTATTTCACAAAGCTTGTAAGGTCATGCCGGGAGGCGTTAACAGTCCAGTGCGTGCTTTTCAGTCGGTAGGAGGCAACCCTTTGTTTTTAAAAAAGGGTTATGGCTCTAGGGTGTGGGACGTAGATGAAAATGAGTATATTGATTATGTAGGTTCTTGGGGGCCTCTTATATTTGGTCATGCTCATCCACAAATTGTTGATGCTTTGAAACGGCAGGTTGGACTGGGAACTAGCTATGGAGCACCCACAGAGTTAGAAATAGAATTGGCTGAACAAATTGTCTCTCTTGTTCCTTCTTTAGAGGTAGTTCGTATGGTCAATTCTGGTACTGAAGCAGTGATGAGTGCTATTCGCTTGGCAAGGGGGGTGACCAATCGCGATAAAATAGTAAAGTTTGAAGGCTGTTATCATGGTCATGTAGACAGTATGCTGGTTAAAGCTGGGTCAGGGCTTGCTTCTTTGGGAATCCCCGAATGTCCTGGTATTGTTGAGGATTTAGCAAGAAATACATTAACTCTACCATTTAATAACGTTAAAAAGCTTAGAGAACTATTCGCCGTTGAGAGTAATAATATAGCTGGCATCATAGTGGAACCAATTGGTGGAAATATGGGAGTTGTCCCACCTAAAAGTGGATTTCTTGAAGCATTACGTGAAGTAACAAAAGAGACTGGGGCGATTCTTATTTTTGATGAAGTTATGACTGGATTTCGTGTATCTTTGGGAGGAGCGCAGTCGCTTTATAACATATCTCCTGATTTAACTTGTTTAGGAAAAGTTATTGGTGGGGGACTTCCTGTAGGCGCATATGGGGGGTCAAAACAATTAATGGATAATATTTCACCGAGGGGCCCTATTTATCAGGCCGGAACATTATCGGGTAATCCTCTTGCGATGACGGCTGGCATTGAAATGCTAAAGTTACTTTCAGCACCATCAGTTTACGATGACTTAGAATATAAATCTGAAAAACTTTGCGCGGGTTATAAATTAAATGTAGAAAAACTTGGTATATCCGCTTGCTTTAACAGGGTGGGATCCATGTTTTCGATGTTTTTTACAGATCAAGATGTTGTTGATTTTGAGTCTGCTAAATCTTCCAATACAAAGTTTTTTCAATCTTACTTCAATGGGCTATTAGAAGAGGGAGTTTATATTGCCCCTTCACAGTTTGAAGCTGGCTTTATGTCTGCTGTTCATACAAATGAAGAGATAGAGCAGACAATAGATGCTAATTACAAGGCCTTACAAAAGACATTCAGTTGATCCATTTTTTTTACATTTATTGAAAAAAAAAAGTTATGGGCGAGATAGTTGGAATTAATGCTAGGCAAATTTTAGATTCAAGAGGTAATCCTACCGTTGAAGTTGAGGTTATTTTAAATACGGGAGTAATGGGAAGGGCTGCTGTTCCTTCGGGTGCTTCGACAGGCTCTCGCGAGGCAATCGAACTACGCGATGGTAATAGTAAAAAATTTATGGGAAAAGGTGTGGATAAAGCCATCAAGAACATTCGTGATAAAATTGCTCCTGCTATCCTAGGTTTTGATGTTACTGAGCAAGCTTTGATTGACCAACGAATGATCGATCTAGATGGTACTAAAAATAAGGGTAAATTGGGCGCAAATTCGATTCTTGGTGTTTCTTTGGCAGTGGCAAAGGCAGCAGCAAGCGATACAGAGTTACCTTTGTATCAGTACATTGGTGGGACGAATGCAAAAGAATTGCCTGTTCCTATGATGAACCTTCTTAATGGTGGAGAGCATGCAGACAATAATATAGATATTCAAGAATTCATGGTTTTGCCAATTGGTGCAAAAAATTTCAAAGATTGTCTTCGTATTGGAACTGAAATTTTTCATCATTTAAAGGTAGTGCTAAAAAAAAGAAATTGTATTACAGCAGTTGGGGACGAGGGAGGATTTGCTCCAAACTTAAAGTCAAATGAAGAGGCCATTGAGGTCTTGCTTGCAGCAATTAAATCTGCTGGTTACAAGGCAGGCAAAGACGTGTTGCTTGGGTTAGATGTTGCTGCTACGGAACTATACAAGAATAAAAAATATAATATAGTTGTTGGAAAACAAGAAAAACTTTCTTCAAATGAAATGATTGGCTATCTGGAGAGTTTGGTAAATAGGTATCCGATTATTAGTATTGAAGATGGTCTCGCTGAAAATGACTGGGATGGATGGAAAAGTCTTACTACTACACTCGGACATAAGACCCAGATTGTCGGAGATGATGTGTTTGTGACAAATACCGATATTTTGAGAAAGGGAATTGAATCGGGTGTAGGTAATGCTATTTTAATCAAAGTGAATCAAATAGGTACACTTACGGAAACCTTGAATGCGGTGGAAATGGCAAAACGGGCCGGCTATAATGTAATTATTTCTCATCGTTCAGGGGAAACTGAAGATACTACGATTGCTGATATTGCAGTGGCAGTTAATGCTGGACAGATCAAGGCCGGTTCTCTTTGTCGAACAGACCGAGTTGCAAAATACAATCAATTGTTACGCATAGAAGAGATGTTGGGAATAACGGCAGTATTTAAAGGTCAAGAAGTCTTTTCTAGATTTAGGGCGTGAGATTCTGTTAAGTGTTTTTATAGTATTTTGATTTTTAATATTTATTTGATTTACTGCGACTCTTATGAATACATGAAGAATCTGAATCTTTATCAGCAGATTATTTTGCTTACTTTGACTTTTTTTGTTTTAGTGGTTTTTATGGTGATTTTTCATGAGAATGGGATTCTTACTATTAATGAGTTTGAAAAAAAAATGATCCAATTTAATGTAAATAACATAACTTTAAAAAAAACAAACCAAAAACTTCGCTTTGAGATTGAAGCATTAAAATCAGATCCTTTATCCATTGAGGTTCTTGCACGTGAAAAACTAAACATGGTTCGACCAGGTGAGACTGTTTATCAAATGGCTCCTCTAGAAGAATTTTTTACATCTCCACCGAAAACTAGATAGTCTCCCTTCCCCTTTTAAGCTACTAACTAATGGCAATTTTTTGATTGATCAAAAGTTAAGGTTTTATAGAAAGTTTTTTAAAGGGGGTTAATTTTTTAATATAATATTTTGTATAAGTGGTTTTTTAAAATGTCTTACAACTATTTATGGTCGTGTGATTATCGCACTTGAGAAAAATTTATAAGTAATTATTTAATAAAGTATTGATGTTTCTAGTTAATTTGGTACTCTATCTAAATATAATATTTAAGTTTCTTTGAGTTTATCCGAAAGCTTATAAAAAGCTTATCGAATTTATTTTGATATGTTTTGGAAGATTTTAAGATTTGGGAGTTTTAGATAGGTGCTTTTAATTTTCTGCATATTTTAGTTACATTATCAACCGTATTGAAAGTTATATTTTTTGTTTTTATGCCAGAGGGAGTAGTTATTTATGACCAAACAAGATATCATTAACCAGGTGTGTGACAATGTTGATTTGCCAAGGTCAAAAGCTGAAGAAGCAGTTGAAACCGTGATTGGCTTGATTAAAGGTGCTTTAGGAGATGGTGAAGCAGTAATTTTGCGTCGATTTGGTACATTTCAAGTCCGAGCTAAGTCAAAACGTGTTGGTAGGAACCCAAAAACTGGAGAAGAAGCTGAGATTTCTGCACGTAAGGTAGTTAGATTTAAGTCAGGAAAGCATTTTAAGCAAGCAGTTAATGATGCAGATGAAAATTGAAAAAATTTTATCTTTTAAAAGTTGAGTGTTTTAGGAATATAAGTTAAATAATCAGCATAGAGTCCCCATAGCTAAAAAAACGGTATTGCCTAACTACGGCTTCCCTGTATGCCTCCTCAATAAGATTTTTGCCGGCAAAAGCGCAAACTAATAAGTATAGTGTTGATTTTGGCAAATGGAAGTTGGTTATAAGATGGTTGACTTCTTTGAATTTGCTCCCTGGATAGATAAACCTGTTTGTCCAACCTGATGATCCTGATTGTGTAAGGTCGTCCAATTCAACAGATTCTAAAACACGAGTAACAGTTGAACCTACTCCGACTATTTTTTTACGCTCCTTTTTTGCTTTGATTAAAGCTTTTGATGTTTCTTCAGAAATATAGAATTGTTCTGGCTGCATTTTATGCTCGTTTATTGATTCAGTTCGTATTGGTTGAAATGTGCCTATGCCAACATGTAATGTCAGGTACGCTGTATCAATGCCTTTTTCATTGAGTGATTTTATGATGCGTGGGGTAAAATGCAATCCAGCGGTTGGGGCAGCTATTGCGCCAGGAAGACTGGCGAAAATCGTTTGGTATTTTTCTCTATCTTGTTGAGATAAATTTTTATCTTTTGGTGATTTTCTTTTAATATATGGGGGCAATGGCAATTCCCCTATCTGGTTTAAAATATTCTCAAGTTTTCCATTATATGTAAGTTTAAGAATAGCTTTGTTTTCATGTCGACCTGTTAGAACTGCTTTAAGTTTTCCATTTCCAAATTCTATTTCTGTCCCTAATCTTATTTTTTTTAAGCCTTTAATAAGGGCTTCCCATTGGTTTTGGTTGACAGTTTCTCTCACAAGAAGAATCTCGATAGGGCGCCTATTATTAACTTGAAAGCCATTTAACTTTGAGGGAATTACCCTTGTATTGTTAAAAACCATTAAAGATTGAGTTGGAATTAAATGGGGAAGGTCGGTGAACTTCTTATGCATTATAGACCCAGATTTCCTGTCAATAAGCATGAGTTTTGATTGGTCTCTAATATCTAATGGTTTTTGAGCTATTAATGACTCTGGAAGTTCAAAGTCGAAATTATTAAGTTTGAGTGACGTATCCATAGCAAATTGGTTTACATATCAGGCTATATATTAATTGTTGGTGCTTTATCTCCAACACCCTGAAGTTAATGAATATGTAAGGTTTTTATTTTTTTATGTCGGGTTTTTATTGCAACTTAGATTATACATTGCTTACAAAAAACAGTGGGTTAATAGACTAAGAAATTTTTTATTTTTGATATAGAGCTTGATTGTTGAATTGCCTTGATTCTTATTGACCATGTACTAAATATATATTAACCTTTTGATCACTGATAGAAGAGGCTTTATAAAATAAAAAGACAATATCTGGAGATGACAAATGGGTAAGACCCTAAAAATAGTGAGTTTATTTATTCTATCCATAGCGATTGTTATGGGGGGTGCAGAAAGCGCTGACGCAAAGAAGAAAAAAAAGAAAATACCTAAAAAACCTTCTTATGTCGGAGCCGTGAAATGTAATGGAAGTTGCCACGATGCCTACTATGAAGCTTGGAAAGTATCACCACATGGAAATACTTTTAATTTGCTTAAGGCCGGTGAACGAGCAGAAGCAAAAACTAGAGTAAAACTTGATCCTGAGAAGGATTATACGACAAATCCATTATGTTTACGTTGCCACACAACAGGTTATAAGCAAAGAGGTGGTTTTAAACCTGCGGGCTCTAAAAACAAAAAGGGTAAAGACGTCAGCTCTACAATTGATCCTGAGGAGCCGAATAAAGAACAGGTTGGATGTGAGATGTGTCATTCAGTTGCAGGAGGCGCTCAGTTTCGCGTGGTTATGAAGAACACCAAGGGTGATTTTACAAAGGCAGATACTGAAAAATATGGTCAACGATGGGATTATGCAAATGTATGTACTCGATGCCATACACACCCTAATACCCCGTTTTTACCTTCAGTTCATGATAAGTATAAGTTTAATTTTGAAGAAAGAAAAATGAAGGTTCATCCTGTTGCCAAGTTTTACAACGAAGACAATATGGACCAGAAGTTAGAGAAGATTGAAGATAGGGCTAAGGAGGTTTCTCAATCTGAAAAAACGCCTCTTATTATTGAAGATTTTAAAGTTAAAAAAGGAAAACTTAAGTTTAAAAAAGGAACCAAGCCATATAACAAGAAAAAGAAATCTTTCAATTATAAGAAGTAATATTTTTTCGCTAATATCAGGAGGCTCTGCCCTGTGGGGCGGGCCTCCTTTTTTGTTTAGTAACACTGCAAAGACCCCGATAGATATCTAATGAACGATAATATTTTTTCTAAAAAAATAGTTTGTGTGGGTGCGGGTTATGTTGGTGGCCCTACTATGGTTGTTATTGCAAACAAATGCCCAGAATACAAGGTTACGGTTGTTGATATCTCTGAAGAGCGTATTAATGCTTGGAATTCTAATAAATTGCCAATTTATGAGCCAGATTTGAAGGAAAGAGTCGATAAAGTGCGTGGTCAAAACTTATTTTTTTCCACTGATATTGATGAAAATCTAGCAGAGGCGGACATTATTTTTGTGAGTGTTAATACTCCAACAAAAAATTTTGGTCAAGGTGCAGGGAAAGCATCAGATTTGCAGTTCATTGAACAAACAGCTCGACGAATTAAAAAAAACTCAACCTCACCAAAAATTATTGTGGAAAAAAGTACTCTTCCAGTTCGAGCTGCGGAAACTATGGCTTCAATTTTACATTCTGGTGACAACTCTGTCAGGTTTGAGATTTTATCTAACCCGGAATTTATGGCTGAAGGAACAGCTATTCGAGATATGGAAGAACCTGATCGTATTTTGATTGGTTCACATGATACGGTATCCGGGAATGCCGCTCGTGATGAGTTATTAAAGATTTACCTAAAATGGGTGCCTAGAGATAAAATTATTACTACTAATTTATGGAGTAGTGAGCTCTCTAAATTGGTTGCAAATGCTTTTCTTGCTCAGCGTATTTCATCCATTAATAGTATTTCCGCTTTATGTGAGGTGACAGAAGCTGACGTTTATGAAGTCGCAAATTCGGTTGGTAGAGACTCAAGAATTGGGTCTAAATTTCTTGAGGCTGGTGTAGGGTTCGGTGGGTCATGTTTTAGAAAAGATCTTCTTAACCTGGTTTACCTATGTGAATATTATAAGCTAGATGATGTCGCAAAATTTTGGAATTCAGTTGTTGAAATAAATGATAACCAAATGGATCGATTTGTAAATTGTATTTTAAAAACAATGTTTCGGACCTTAGTTGATAAAAAAATTGCAATATTCGGGTTCGCGTTCAAACCAGATACTGGAGATACAAGAGATGCACCGGCAATTTATATTTGTAAACGATTACTTGAAGAAAGAGCCCGTCTTAGTATCACAGATCCTCATGCAATCTCTAATGCAAAAAAAGACCTTGCAGGCATTGATGAAGGAGTGGAGTTTATTGAAAATCCTTACGAAGCAGCTAGGGGTGCTCATGGTCTTGCTTTAATTACAGAGTGGTCTGAGTACCGCAGTTTAGATTACCAGAAAATTTTTGATAGTATGGCAAAACCCTCCTTTATTTTTGATGGAAGAAATCATCTTGATCATCAAAGACTATTCGAGATAGGGTTTAACGTATACGCTATTGGTCGTCCTCCTCTAACCCATATTTAATTTATTTCCACATTATTTGTGCTAGATGGCTCATGGCAGAAGATACAGTTGCTCATAGGACGGTGAGGCATGATGGGAGTATTTTCTATTTCTTTAACGTGGCACTCTAAGCAAGCTTGTGCAGACGGAGGGCCCTTGTGAATTTCACTGTTGGGTAATGAGGGTGCAGCATTTAAAAACTCCTTAACGACGACTATTATAACGACTACTCCAATTACAGCCATTACACGAAAGAAGTTTATTTGGCCTCTATTTTTTTTTTTTGCCATAAAAAATTAATTAGGAGGAACAGCTTGCTATTGCATCGATTTCAATTTTAGCTCCCTTGGGAAGAGCCGCTACTTGAACACAGGCACGAGCTGGTTTGTTTTTAGAAAAATATTTTTCGTATATTTGATTCATTTGTACAAAATCATTTAGATCGGACAGGTAAACAGTTGTTTTGATAACATTTTCTAGTTCTAGTCCGTCAGCTTGGAGAATAGCAGAAATATTTCTAAGGGTTTGTTCTGTTTCTTCTTTAATTTCTCCGGAAAGAAATTTCCCGGACTTTGGGTCTAGTGCTATTTGACCTGACGTGTAGAGAAAATCTCCTATTCTAATTGCTTGAGAATAGGGGCCAATAGCAGCGGGAGCCAGTTCAGTTTGTATGATACGTTTCCTCATAATGTGTTTTCAAAATTTTTTTTCATATCTCTTATAAATGGGTAAGATTTTAGCTCTCGTCCAGTGTGTGAAAGGATGTATCTATGAATTAATCGCTCTATATCAAGTTCTGTGCCTTTGGGAAATTTTAAACGGTTAGCGTGTTTGATATCTATGGTTTTAAGTTTTTTTAAATATTTAAGTATTCCTATTTGAAAATAAATTTCTGGGTTTAATTGGAATGAACAGGGTTCGCATATTATTCCTCTCCGTTTAAAGCTAAACCCGATTTTTTTCGTATAGTCGATTTTTTTGCATGTTGTACAATGGTTAAGTTGTGGAGCGTATCCAGCAAGACACATTAATCTCATTTCAAAGATACGAGTTAGCGTATCTATACTACCGATAGTTTCAAGAGCTTTTAACCCATCCTGTAGCAATTGAAAGACATTTAGGTCTGGATGCATTTCTGGAGTTAGCGTGTCGATTAGTTCAATAAAATATACGCCTGTATATATTTTTTGAAAATCGCCACGAACCTCTTGAAATGAATGAATGATATCTGAATGATTGAGGCGATACAAGGTCTGGTTTTCTTTTCCAAAATAGATAAGACGAATGTGAGACATAGGTTCAATGCTTGCCCCAAACCGGTTCTTAATTTTACGTGCAGCTTTGGCGACGCATTTAATTTTGCCGTAGCGATTTGTCATTAATGTTATTAATTTATCTGCCTCAGACAGGTTAAAACTTCGTAATACTATTGCTTCGCTATGAAAAATTGGCACAGGTTTCTTTTTCTAGATTAATTAAATATCTTTTAAGATGAGTACCACCAGTAAATCCACCTAAAGTGCCATTCTTTTGGATAACTCGGTGGCATGGAATAATTAGGGGAACCGGGTTTTTCCCATTTGCATTTCCTACGGCACGATAGGCTTTAGGTTGAAAAATTTCAGTAGCCAACCACTGATAACTTCGGGTTTCACCAAAAGGTATCAATGTCAATTTTTGCCAGACACGTTGCTGAAAATATGTTCCCTTTCTCAAGTCTACTTTAAAGGAAAATTTTTTTAATTTTCCGCTAAAATATAGATGAAATTCTTTTTCTATTACTTTTAATTGGCGTGGTTCTTTTTTTGGAGAATGGTAAATCGTTTTTAATGTTTCAACGAATTCCGACTCCTCTGTAATTGATAAAATAACACGGCAAACTCCATAGGGAGTAATCGCAATACCTGTTTTTCCAAAAGGGCTATCAAATATATTATATATCAGTCTCATTAAAAGTTTAAAACTTTCCAGCGGTATCAAAATGGGAAGACTTAGTTATTTAATCATTATCTGCTAATTCTAAGCATATGGCCTTATAGCATATCGCGCTTCTTTAAGCAGTGTTTGCAGAATATTGTCAACTATGATTGCTTTTTTTACATAATTAATAAGACTTTTATCAGTACTACCATAATAAATTGTGACGGCACGGATCAGATTACTCATCTGCATGTAAGGTTTTTTGTTCTATATAAATGATACTTGCTTCAATAATAGGTTTTTTCGATCCATAAATTGGTGGTTCAATATATAATAAATTTTTTTGCTATTGAGTGGTAGATGAAATAGCAGGTTTCTTCTCTTAAATCTTTTTATAGATTTTTTGTGATGATTTTTTTTAGGTTTTTTTTGGTTTTGGTCATTGAATTCTTCAGTCCAGTGTTTATTGGATCAGCTGATGCTACAGTAGAAAAAGAAATGGTTTTGATTCCCTCTGGAGAGTACCTTATGGGTGCAGAGGAAGGAAAAGGTCGGCCTGATGAGTATCCAAGGCATAAAGTATTTTTAGATACGTTTTATTTCGATCGATTTGAAGTTACGGGAGAAGATTTTGAGGAATACCTTTCCAGTAACTCGAGTCAGCACCCCACAATTACTGGTTGGTGGGGCCGCCAAGTAAGGCCAGATATGAAGAAACGCCCTGTCTTTGGTTTGTCCTGGAAACGTTGTAAAAATTTTTGTGAATGGAAAGGAAAACGTTTAGTGACTGAAGCAGAATGGGAAAGGGTAGCATCCGGTCTGAATGGGAGAAAATACCCATGGGGAAATAGTCCGCCGAATCAGAAAAAGGCTAATTTTAATCGGTGTTGTTTCATTAGGAAAGGTCTTACTACCGAGGAGGTAGGAAATTATCGTTTAGGCAGTACACCTGAGGGTATATATGATCTTGCAGGGAATATTGCTGAATGGGTATATGATTGGTATGATAAAAATTATTATAATAAAAGCGAATATCTAAATCCTCAAGGCCCGAAAAATGGAGTTAACCATACAATACGAGGAGGAGCCTGGAATAGTTTGTCAGGTTACTTGAGGTCATCTGCTCGATATGGATACGATGAAGCAAAAGATTTTTATGGAATTGGTTGCCGCTGTGCAATGTCAGCTAAATAATAAATAAGTAGATGATTAAATGGAGTAAATATTTTTTATGAGAGATTTGAATAGCCAGATAGATACGATGTTTAATGAAACTATATATCATATCGAAGCTGATAATACTCGTCGAATCAAAAAATTTACAATTAGGTTTACAAAGTTAAATCAGAAATTTTCTTCTGATCATCTAGAGTCTTTATTGGGTTCCTATGATAAAGCGATACGAGAAATTCCACGGGAATTTCTTCGAATTGAAAAAACAGCTCGGCAAAAATATCTAGTTCCTTTGGAAGAAGAACGCCGTCACTTACTAATTAAAGTCATGACAGATCATGTAGAAATGCTCGTTGAGAAAATGAATCGAGAATATCGAGATATTTTTAAAAATCAAAAAAGATTGGAAGAATTTGATGATCGTATTAAAGAGACTTTGATGAATAGTAATCAGAAAATAGCTGATTCGATTATTAAGTTTGGTGAAAGCCTTAAAGAAAAGCTGAGCTCCACATCGAAGATTAAACCAGAAGAGTTAGCGCGGATATATGCACTTGATGAATCGACATTGATAGATCTTAAAGCAATAGAACCCCTACAAGCAATTCATGAAATTTTTGAAAGAATGCAAGGGGACAATGCAGCTATGAATGCCTTTGAAGGTTTACGTGAAGGAATAGTGATTTGTTCAAAGTTTGGTACTCAATTTAAAATTGATCCGAGTCAAAACCATACAGAAGCAGCTAGGCGTTTTAAAAAAAGAAGTATTGCTTCTGGGACCCTGGTTTTAAAAGGTATGATCGATGCTCTTTATATTTTGACCCAACAACTTAATTTGCCAGTTGAAAAAAGAAACAGTGAAGTCATAACTAAGACACGTGATCGGCTTAGTGAATCTTTTGAAGGATATGATGAAGCTGAAAAAGTTATAGCCAAATTAAAAGATTTTTTCCAAATGTTAGTTTTTGTTAATTAATTTACTTTAAGTTTATGGGGGTGATTATTTTTAGGGTACTTTTATTTTTTTTGGTAGTAATATTTAGCTATTCGTGTGCGTTAATTAAAGTAAGTCCACAAATTGAGTCCTTTGAAGAAATTGTTGTTGAAGAGGGAATCGCAGTTGAGAAAATTTTACTTATAGATATTGATGGCCCTATAAGCAACCGCCCTAAGAAGACATTAGTTGGATTTCGAAGTGATACTGGGATGGTTGATCGTATCCGTGAAATACTTAAAAAAGCAGAAAATGATAAAA
>JAPYPM010000338.1 GCA_029937635.1 Nitrospinaceae bacterium | reverse complement strand
ATACTCTAAATTTTGGGATGCAACGCATGGAAGAAATTCTCAACCATGTCCGCAAGAAAAACCTCGACCACATTCCAGGTGATGAAATTTTTAAGCTATACGATACATTCGGATTTCCTGTCGACTTGGCAGAAGAATATGGAAAAGAAATGGGTCTATCCCTTGACATGAATGGCTTCAATGAAGCCATGCAAAAACAAAAAGAGAAAGCAATGGCCTCATGGAAAGGCTCAAGAGAAAAATCAGTTTCTCCGTTCTTTAATGATTTTATTAAAACTGAAAAACAAACCCATTTCTTGGGCTACGATAAGACTTTGGTAGAAGGAAAAATTTTAGCAATTTTAAAAGAATCTAAACCCGTTGACTCTGCTAGCGAAGGCGAAGAAGTTGAATTAATAATGAACCAAACCCCATTTTATGGAGAGTCCGGAGGTCAAATAGGAGATTCAGGAGTTGCCTGGAACGAAGTCGCTCGGCTAAATATAAGCAACTCAACTAAGCCAATTTCAGATCTTACTATTCATCACGCGAAAATCACTCAGGGCCTAATAAAAAAATTAGATACTTTAACTTTAAAGGTAGACCCAGAAAGCAGATCAGAAACTGCTTTACATCACTCGGTCACTCACTTGCTTCATGCTGCACTTAAAGAAGTTTTAGGCGCACATGTAAAACAGGCTGGCTCTTTGGTAACTTCTCAACGACTAAGGTTCGACTACACTCATTTTTCGCCTTTGGTTCCTGGAGAAAAAAATAGAATCGAAGAACGGGTAAATCAAAAAATACGTGAAAATTTAACTATTTCAACTAATGAACTATCCATAGAAAAAGCTGTTAAAGATGGTGCTGTGGCACTATTTGGGGAAAAGTATGGTGACAACGTCAGAGTAATATCGATGGGAGATTTTAGTAAAGAGCTTTGTGGGGGAACTCACACAGCTGCAACAGGGAATATTGGCTTGTTTAAGATAATCTCCGAGGGGGGTATTGCTTCTGGAGTAAGACGTATTGAAGCCGTAGCTGGGAAATCTGCCTATTATGCCATGCAGGAAGAAAATAAAACTCTGATTTCAATTCGCTCGCTTTTGAAAGTATCTCCGGAAGAAGAAATTAATAGATTAAAAAAAATTCTTGAGAAATCACGAGAAATGGAGAAAGAAATCGGCCGTCTAAAAGAAAAACTTATTAGCGGAAAGGGATCTGACTCGGATCATGATATTGAAAAGATCGGTGAAATATCTTTACTGGTTAAACAGTTTGAGGGAATGGATGCTAAGACACTACGATCATTTATTGATAGTGCAAAAAATAAAATTAAATCTGGTGTTATAATCGTCGGGTCTAATACAAATGGAAAAGTTTTACTTGCTGCTGGTGTAACAAAGGACTTAGAAGGGAGTTTTCATGCAGGTAATATTCTAAAAGAAATATCTGGTATTGTTGGTGGAAGCGGTGGCGGTAGATCCGACATGGCCCAAGCAGGGGGTGTTCATACAGAAAAACTAAGAGAAGCTCTAGGCAAAGCTAGAGAAATAATACATAATAGTTAATAAGTTTTTTTTTAAAAAAGATTTTTACAGAATAAATAGAATTAGTCATTATAAATAAACCATCCGAATTTATCGATGGGTCATAACATTCCCCCAATAAGGGATCACAACCAAAAAAATTAGCTATGGAGCCAAATAAAAAAGAATCCCTTGATAAAAAATGGAATGAAATAGTTTTAAAAGCTCTAAGTGATGAAGAGTTTAAGAAAAAACTCGTAAAAGACCCAATTAGCATTATGATGGAGAACGGACTAGCCTTACCTGAAGGTTGCAAGGCGGGGGAAACCTCTACCAAGACTGCTGGCCTTCAACTTCCACCTAATGCTTCAGACGATATTAAGGAAGAGGCCATATGGTGGAGATGGCGACTAGAAATGACTCACGATTTCGGAAAGGATGAACGAAAAAAATCTAGTTTATCCTCAGGTGGTGCCCCATTTATTGACATGACTCCAGATATGTAGATGTACATGAAAAAATTTATATCCGCTCATTGATATAATTTTGAGCTAAAGTATTAGATCATTTAAACACTCAAAATAGGTGTTTTTTTCTTATCTAGATATATCTGGTCGAAGTTCAATTCTTGTATCTTCATCAATCCACTTTTTAAGGACATTTGCAGTTAGCGCTGTTTTTCGTTTAGCCATTTCTTCTGCATACATCTTCATCCATGCAGGGTTTTCTGGACCCATAACTATTTTTTTACGTTTTGGTTGCCTTCTTATAATATTTGCTTTCGGCTTTTTTCTAGATACCGGCTTATAAGTAACCGCTAGCAGCAACGCAAAACCAAATATAATCAAGAGAGTTGTCAAAATAGTGTTCATTAGATTTGAGGTCCTTTAAAAGCATACAATTATTTATTTGTCTCTTATCGACAATCTCGGTAATGCCCTTGAGAGAAAATTTTACTAATATTTTTTAAAAAATTATTAGTTTCTTGAAAAAATAACACAAAATATTTACTACTATTTAATATGTATAGGTTATAAGATTCTCTGTATATAGATGGAAATTAAATTCTTATTAAAAATAACTAATCCAGAAAAAATGAACGGGCGGCAAATTTTTCTAACAATTTTTATTCCAGTTTTAGGTGTTGCTTTTATGTGGTATTTGTATCAGGGTACCTTTTAAGGCAATAATTAGCGTTTATGATACT
>JAPYPM010000020.1:14227-16393 GCA_029937635.1 Nitrospinaceae bacterium | reverse complement strand
CTCCTACTTTCCCTCATTGGTGTTGTTTCCTTAGGTTATGAACTATTTCTTCGCGAGATGACTTTTCGCGAGTATAAGGATGCATTAGAAGAAATTGTCAATCCTGACGCTGTTCGTCTTGGCATAGAAGGTATCTATAAAAATAGATCGGAATTGGGGAGATCTATTTCTTTTGAGAGCTTGTTTCGGGAGGTCGATAAAGAATTATTTGTAGGTGGGTCGTCCCTTCTTTCTATAGCCACTTCTAGCGCTGAATTACTCAAGAAAAAAGTTTTAAGTGGAGTTAATGTGCGCTTATTGCTTATGGACCCTAGTTCTTATGTGGTTGAAATAATTACTCGACAGGGAAAAGGCAGAGCAACTTTCCTAAATGAGATCCGCACATCTTTAATGTTACTTCAAAAAATTTCACACGAGATTGATAGCGAACCCGGTTACCTTGACCGTGGAAAACTAACTGTGCATACCTATGATTGTATCCCATCGCACTCTTTTATTTGTTTAGATGAAGGGAGGCTAGGGGGGAAAATAGTTGCTGATATAGGTCCCTATCTTGGTCGTACTACACCGCGTCCTAGTATGGTTGTCGTTAATAAAGAAAATGGGATTTATGATTATTGGAGGAAGATGGGAGATCTTATGTGGCAGGAGAGCAATTTTTTTAATCTGTCTAAGGACGACCTGTTTGGTACTCAAACAAAAGCCTTTATGTTTACTAGTGGAGCGAGTACTAAATTAGACGAAAGAACAGAATATTACAGCCAAGCAACTGATAGTTGGGAGAAAGCATCCATTTGTAAAATGAATAAAAACTGGCAAAGTATCAAGGGAAGCCAATGGATATGGGTTGCTGAGTCTGCTACACCGGAAGAAGTTAAGACAGGAACAAAGAAACGGTTTCGTCTATTGTTTAATCTACCTTCAGATTGCAGAGGCGAATGTGTTGTAAGAGCCGATTTATTTTTGCGATCGAGTGATGAATGTCGGCTGAATGTTAATGCTGCCAGCATGAGTCAAGTTTATGGGGGGGCGGCTTATCCCGAACCTTTCATTGTCGATATAAGTGGATACCTAAAAGGCGGGAAAAATGAGATCTACTTTGAGCTTATAAGCTTTGCTAGACCTGATACCGAGAAATCTGAAGATAGCCTTGCTGGCCTTATCTACCGATTGCATTTAGAATATAAAGAATAGTTTCTCCTTGGTTCGTCGACTTTTTTTTCAGTAGGTTAAAATACGACCCCTTTTTATCCTACCCAGTTTTCTATTTAGACAATAGTTTTTTTAACTTAGAACAAAGGTTTATTTTTTCTGTGATTTTCGGGAATAGGTTTTGGCATTGATTATTAATGGTAAAAATGGACTCCCGTCCTTATTTTATAATTAGTTACCTCTTTGGTTTTTAGCCAGTTAAGGTTGTTATTGACAGGGTAAGGAAGGCTGATATAATCGCCGTTTCAATGATTTGCTCGCGTTTTTGCCGGGGGTTTATATAAACTAAGACATAATCATTTCGGGCCTTTATGGCTCTTCAAGGGGATGGTTTTTCTTAGCATTTGGTGAGTCTGTTATGCAGGAATATTTTTTCATTTCACTGGTTGCGGTTTTTGCTTTAGTACTTGTAGGAGCCTTGCTCACCTTATCAACGATACTCGGCCCTAGAAATCCAACCCCTCAAAAACTAATTCCTTATGAGTGCGGTATAGTTCCTAAAGAAGAAGCCAAAGGGCGCTATCCTGTTCGCTTTGCTACTGTGGCAATGTTGTTCATAATTTTTGATATTGAGGTGGTGTTTATGTATCCGTGGGCTGTATCATTAGGTCAACTTAAGTTGTTTGGATTGATCGAAATGCTAGTATTTATTTTTATTCTCGGTATTGCTTACGTCTATATTTGGGGACGGGGAGGTTTAGAATGGGATTAGTTGATCAGGCTGTCGACTTGCTAGAAACTGAAGTTAGTAATGTTAAAGAAAATGTGAAGGATGTTTTAGCTCAGGCGGATTATGATTTTTCAGGTGCAATCTACGACAGTATTCTGACAACCAAAGTTGGCAAGGTTATCGGGTGGGCTCAGAAAAATGCTTTGTGGCCAGCGACATTTGGTCTTGCCTGTTGTGCTATTGAGATGATGGCAATGGCTAATTCCAGGTGGGATGCGGCTCGT
>JAPYPM010000020.1:0-14217 GCA_029937635.1 Nitrospinaceae bacterium | reverse complement strand
ATTTCGCGCATCTCCTAGGCAAGCGGATTTAATGATCGTTTCGGGTCGAGTTTCACAGAAGATGGCACCTGTCTTAAAGACAATTTTTGATCAAATGCCTGAACCAAAGTGGGTGATTTCCATGGGGGCCTGTGCATCTTGTGGTGGAATTTTTAATAACTACGCGATCGTTCAAGGTGTAGACCGGGTAGTGCCAGTCGATGTTTATGTTCCAGGTTGTCCTCCAGGTCCTGAAGCTCTACTCTATGGCATTATAAAACTTCAGGAAAAAATAATGAATGAGGCTGGAACGAAACAGGCCGCTAAGAGAGTCGCATGACCAGCGAGGAAATTATAGAAAAGGTTAAAGCCGACCAAGGAGAGGCCATCGATTCATCTGAGGTGAATCTGGGTGACGCGGTTATTTTTATAGGCAAAGAATCAATTCATGAGATTGCTGAATATCTCAAGAAAGATCCCTGTTTGGATTTTGATTACCTTTCTCAGATAACTGGAGCGGATTATCTCAATGAAGATAGGGAGCCTCGCTTTGAGGTGGTTTATGAACTACATTCTATGGAAAAGAATCATTCCATTCGAATTAGAGTCGGGTTAGATGAAGAGGACCCAACAATTCCCACAGTGTCGGATTTGTGGAAGGGGGCCCTTTATCCAGAGCGTGAACTATTTGACATGTTTGGTTTTAATGTTGAAGGGCATCCTAATCTTAGTAGGTTGATCATGCCTGAAGAATGGGAAGGGAACCCTTTGAGAAAAGATTACCCGCTTACAATTGAGGATGTCACATTTACACATAATAGAGAGTTTAAACAAGATTTGGTGAAGTCTAAGCCACCAACCAGATAATTGGACAAAAATGACTGTCACTGAGCAAGGTCTTCTGGAACGAGAAAAAGATTCGATGACCCTTAATATGGGTCCGCAGCATCCAAGTACGCACGGTGTATTTCGTGTGGTTTTGGAAATGGATGGAGAGTTAGTGGACTCGGCAGAGCCTCATATAGGATTTTTGCACACGGGGATCGAAAAAACATCTGAAGCGAAACGCTACGTTCACGTGATTCCAATGACTGATCGGCTTGACTATCTAAGTCCTCCGGGGAATAACCTGGCTTTTTGTTTGACGGTGGAAAAACTTTTGCAAACAAATGTCCCTGAACGTGCTAATTATCTACGCGTAATCATGTGTGAGCTTGCGCGTATGGCTAGTCACTTGGTATGGCTTGCAACTCACGCTCTAGATATAGGGGCAATGACAGTATTTCTGTATTGTTGGCGTGAGCGTGAGATGATTCTTGACCTTAACGAGGAAATCTCAGGCGTGAGAATGATGACAAGCTATATTCGTTTGGGAGGTGTTGCCCAAGATTCTACCCCGGGATGGTTGCAAAGTGTGCGTAAGTTTATTGAATATTTTCCAGCCAAAATTGATGAGTATGAACGTTTATTGACTCGTAATCCAATCTGGATGGATCGCACACAAAATATTGGCGTTATGAGTCGTGAGGAAGCCATTAACTGGAGTATGAGCGGCCCAGTCCTGAGAGCATCAGGTGTGAATTGGGATTTGCGTAAACAGAGACCTTACTCTGGTTATGAAAATTTTGAGTTTGAAGTGCCGACAGGAAAAAATGGGGATATTTATGATCGATACTTGGTGCGTGTTGCTGAGTTAAGACAAAGCCGCGAGATTGTAAAACAGGCTCTAAAAAAATTACCAGAGGGGCCTTATAAGGTTGATGACAATAAAATATCCTTACCAAACCGAAAAACACTTAAGTCGAGTATGGAGGCTTTGATTCATCATTTTAAACTGGTGTCAGAGGGTGTTTCAGTCCCCAAAGGCGAGACATATGTTCCCGTAGAAGGGCCTCGTGGGGAAGTTGGATTTTATATCGTTAGCGATGGGAGTAATGTTCCTAGCCGAGTAAAACTGCGAGCCCCGTCATTTATGGCTATTCCAGGGATGTGTAAAATGATGGAGGGATGTTTTATTGCTGACGTCGTTGGTATTATAGGGAGTATAGACATTGTAATGGGAGAGGTTGATCGTTGATGTTTGTGTTTACTTCAGAAGACGAAAATAAAATTGAAAAGATTATTAAAAAATATCCCGTAAAACAGTCAGCCTTGCTACCTCTTCTAACCTTGGTTCAGCGGCGTGAAGGGTATATCAGTCCAGAAGCAATGCAGGCTATTGGTAAAAAGCTTGATTTGTCACCGGGGTATGTCCAGTCAGTAATGTCTTTTTACACAATGTATCACACTGAGCCAACGGGCAAATATATCATTCTTTTCTGCCACAATATCAGTTGTCAGTTAAACGGTGCTGATAATTTGTTTGCTTATACAGGCCAAAAGCTTGGTGTGAGCGGAGGTGGAACAACGGAAGATAAAAAATTCACCCTTCACAAAGAAGAATGTTTAGCTGCTTGTTGTGGCGCTCCAATGATGCGTATTAATGACATTTTTCATGAAAACCTAACAAAAGAAAAGATTGACCAAATTCTTGATTCTTTACCGTAAACAGAAAACTTATGACACAGATCCTCTTTAAAAATATAGATACAAAAGGCCTTAATTCTATTGGAGTATATGAAAAACAAGGCGGTTATCGGTCTCTAAAAAAGACTTTTGATAAAAAACCTGAGGAAATAATTGAGATAGTCAAAGCTTCGGGGTTACGCGGTCGGGGCGGTGCAGGATTTCCTGCAGGTTTAAAATGGAGTTTTTTAGCAAAGGATGTTTTCCCTCGTTACCTAGCTTGTAATGCCGATGAAAGTGAACCCGGAACTTGTAAGGATCGTGAGCTCCTTGAAAAAAATCCACACCTTCTTATTGAAGGGATCATAGTGACTTGTTATGCCTGCCGAATAAAAACAGGCTACATTTATTACAGGGGAGAATTTCAACATGCCTCCGATCTTATGGACAAAGCGATTGAAGAGGCACATGCGAAGGGTTATCTTGGTAAAAATATAATGGGATCGGGGTTGGATCTTGATCTTCACACTCATCTTGGTGCCGGAGCTTATATTTGTGGTGAGGAGTCAGCTTTACTTAATTCGCTTGAAGGTCGTCGTGGTGAGCCACGATTAAAACCGCCGTTCCCAGCTGTAGAAGGTTTGTATGGTAAGCCAACTGTTATTAACAACGTGGAAACTTTATGCGTTGTTCCTTGGATTATTAATGAGGGTGCTGAAAAACACGCTGCACTTGGAACAGAAAAGAGTAAGGGCACTAAGTTAGTAAGTGTTTCTGGTCACGTTAAAAAACCGGGGAACTATGAAATTGTTATGGGAACTCCAACCAGCGAACTTATTTTTAATCTGGCCGGGGGTATCCGTGATGATAATAAATTAAAAGCTTTTATCCCGGGTGGTTCCTCCGCTAACATTCTTCCAGCAGATAAAGTTGATGTCCGCTACGATTAGGACTCGATAGCTGAGGCGGGTTCCATGCTAGGTTCAGGGGCGCTCATTGTAATGGATCACACAGTTAACATCGTCGAGGCAGCTCTTCGAATGAGCTATTTTTATATGCATGAATCTTGTGGTAAGTGCACCCCCTGTCGCGAAGGAACCCGTTGGATGTATCAGATCCTTAACGATATTCAGAATGGAAAGGGATCCTCTAAACAGGTCGAGAAGCTTGAAGACATTTGCGATAATATGAGTTTTAAATGTTTTTGTGCGCTAGGTGATGCTGCGGTGGCACCAGTTGCTAGCAGTATCATGCATTTTCGTTCGGACTACGACGAACTTATTAAAAACCTTGAAAGTGATGAAGTTTCTGCATGAGGTAGATTATGTCTGAAGATATTAATATAACAATTAACGATCAGCCCGTAAGTGTCCCAAAGGGAACTTTGGTGGTTGAGGCTGCAAAAAAGATTGGAATTGAGATCCCTGTATTTTGTTACCACGAAAAACTGGGGCCGTTTGGATGCTGCCGTATGTGTCTTGTCGAAGTGGAAAAAATGCCTAAGCTGACCACAGCTTGTACTCAAACAGTTATGCCAGATATGGTTGTGAAAACTGAAAGTCCAAAGGTTATTAAAGCTCAACAGGGTGTATTAGAGTTTACTTTGCTCAATCACCCTTTGGATTGTCCTGTTTGTGATAAAGGCGGAGAGTGCCCTTTGCAAAATAATACTTTTAAATATGGTCCTGGTGATACCCGTATGGAGTTTGATCGTGCCAATCGTGATAAGGCCACACCTCTGAGCCCAGTTATTACTATTGATCGGGAGCGCTGTATCGCCTGTCAACGATGTACACGATATAGCGATATCATTGAGCAAGAGAGTGCGTTAGTTATGCTTAATCGTGGGTTCAACAACGAGGTAGGTACCTTTAACAACGAACCTTATGACACGAAATATTCTGGAAATGTCATTGATATTTGCCCAGTAGGCGCATTAACTAACACACAATTTCGTTTTAAAGCACGTACCTGGGATTTGGATAATTCTGCAACACTATGTGCTCACTGTGGGTGTAATTGTAATATGACCCTAGGGTCTCGTACAAACAAGTTTATGCGCATTGAAACTCGACCGAATGATCTAGTTGATGATGGATGGGTTTGTGACAAGGCGCGCTTCGGATATGATTTTATTGAGAGTGATCATCGAATAGTTGAAGCAACCAATTTGGTCGATGGTGAATACAAAGTGGCCAAAACTCTTGAAATTGCAAGGCAGACCGCTGAGTCTTTAAAAAAAATTGTTGATGAGTATGGCCCAGAAAGTATTGGTTTTATAGGATCCCCTTTTGGAACCAATGAAGAGTTGTACCTTTATCACAAATTATTTCGTTTCACTTTGGGCACCAATAACCTAGATCATAAAATTTACATAGATACCCCGGGGTTACCAGTTGATCATTACGATTTTTTGAATGTTGAAACTGCAAATCTGGTTTTACTTATTGGTAGCGATCCGGCAGAAGAACTACCGATTCTTGATCTTCGTATCAAAAAAGCAATCACGCGTAAGGGAGTTAAGCTTGCAATTTTAAATGACCAGAAAACGGAGTTGGATAAGATTGCGGATTTGTCGCTGATGTATGATGTGGGTTCAGATGAAATTGCCTTGGCAGCTTTAGCTAATAGTCTTGCTTTAGAGCTAGATATTGAGATGGTTGAAGGGGAAACTAGCGACGAATCACTAACCGGTATTGCTGAACGTCGTATGAAGGAAATGGCAGAGCTTGTTCGTACAGCAATGAAGGTTTGCGTTGTTTATAATCCTGCGTCGCTTACAGGGAATTCTATTTTTATGCTCAAACATTTGCTTGGTGTCATAAACAAGATTCCAACTATGGAATGCGGCGCGATACCAGCAGCACCTTTTACAAATTCATTAGGGGCAATGGATATGGGAATTCTTCCAGACTATTATCCTGGAGGAATTTCTAGTTCTGATTCAGGTAAGGTTGATCAGGTTTGGGGTGACGGCTCTTCCCTTCAAAGTAAGGGGCTTTCAGCTCTTGAGATGATTGATAAGGCCGAATCAGGAGAACTTAAAGCCCTTCTTGTTTATAGAAATAACCCTGTAATAGATTTCCCAGATAGGAAGCGAGTTGAATCGGCTCTTAAAAAACTGTCCTTGCTTGTAGTTCACGACATGATGAAAACCGAGACATCCGTTTTGGCAACTACGGTTTTACCTTCAAATGGTCCTGGTTACGATGAGGGGACAACAACAAACATAGGTGGACGTGTGCAGTATAGGAAGAGAGGACTGAATACAAAAAATTCTCCAGACTGGAAAATAATTTCAAAAATGATTAATAGTTTGAGTGAAAAACCAATTGAGTACCTCACCTCCTTTAGTGTGACAGAAGAGCTTTCTCAAACTGTTCCTGGTTATAGCGAGATTAGTAAAAAATCAATTAAGAAGGAAGGTAAAACTCGCGAGAAGATTGAATCCGCAAATGGAGTTGTCCCAGAGATAGGAAAGGTAGAATCGTCGGGGCAGGGATTAAAATTACGTATTGCGGAGCAGTTATTTGCGAAGGATAAGATCCTTGATGCATCTTCGCCGCTTGCACACCACTTCTTACCATCGACTTTGTGCTTACATAAAAAAGATGCTTTAAAATTGGATCTTTCCAATGGAGACCAGGCCATTCTTGCAGCGAATGGTGTTGAGGTGAAGGCCATCGTTGAGGTGTCAAATCGATGTAATCCTGGTGCAGTTATTGTTCCAAGAGTGTCGGACGACCAGGGTTTATTAAGGTTGTCTCGCAGTTGTTCTGTGAACTGGGTGGAAGTGAAAAAACCTAAAGTTGAGTAAATAAGTTTCTCTATTAGTTTTGATAGAAAGATGAAGAATGATTTTTTTACTCAGGAATCATAAATTAACTATTTAAATGATGATTATGCTCGATGATGTTATGAAATTTTTTGAGCAGTACGCTTATCTAATTATAGGCAGCGTTAAGGCCTTTGTTATCGCAGGTGCTTTGTTAGGTATTGTTCCGGCTTTGGTTTGGCTCGAGCGTCGTTTGATGGGGCGATTCCAAGTTCGTCTTGGCCCTAATCGCGTAGGACCATTTGGATTAGGCCAACCTATTTCAGATTCGATCAAGCTTTTGTTCAAAGAATCAATTATACAAAGCTCGGCTGATAAGTTTCTTTTTCATCTTGCTCCTGCGATTGTTGTGTTTACTGCAATCGTTACTTTCGCAGTGATCCCATTTGGTGAACCTGTAAAAATTTTAGGTCAGGAGATTGGACTGTGGGTAGCAAACGTTAATATTGGATTGTTATTTGTGTTTGCAATTTCTGGGATGGGTGTCTATGGGATGGTTCTTGCTGGGCTTGCTTCCAACAATAAATATTCTTTGATGGGAGGATTACGATCTTCCGCGCAAATGATTAGCTATGAACTCACATTGGGGTTAGCAGCATTGAGTATTATTGTTCTGACAGGCTCACTGAGTTTGATTGATATGGTTAATAGTCAAGCTTTATATCCAAATATTTTAATTCAACCGTTGGCCTTTTTAATGTTTTTTATTGCCGGGATTGCGGAAACTAACAGAGCCCCATTTGACTTACCAGAAGCGGAGCAGGAGCTTGTTGCGGGTTTTCATACTGAATACACTGGTATGAAGTTTGCGATGTTTTTTATGGGCGAGTATATCAACATGGTTACTATGAGCGCACTGGTTACTCTTTTGTTTTTAGGGGGGTGGAATACTTATGGGGTCCCAGTTTGGCCTATTTTAGCGTTTTCAGGTAAGGTGCTTTTTCTTCTTTGTGTTTTTATTTGGTTGCGATCGACATATCCACGCATACGTTATGATCGGTTAATGACTTTTGGTTGGAAAGTTCTCGTCCCACTTTCTTTGTTAAATCTTTTGATCACAAGTACATTGGTTGTTTTGTGATAACGGTGAAAATATGATTTTAAAAACTTTTGATGGGGTAAAACATTTATTGATAGGGCTTGGAGTAACCTTCAAGAACTTATTTTCTAAACCGGTTACGTTTTCTTATCCAGAGGTTAAACGGATCATGCCAGAACGTTATAGAGGGAGACATTTCTTAAACCGTGATGAAAATGGTTTGGAAAAATGCATTGGCTGTAGTCTCTGCTCTATTAATTGTCCCGTAGGATGTATTCATGTTGTTTCAGCCGAAAATGATCCTGATCATCCGGTTTCTCCAGGTGAGCGCTATGCAGAGGTTTATGAAATCAATTTACTAAGGTGTATTTATTGTGGATATTGTGAAGAAGCATGTCCAGTAGATGCTGTTGTTTTACGTGAACATTATGAGCTGGCTGATTACGACCGAGATAAATATCTTGCTACAAAGGGCGACTTGCTCGTATATCCGGAGCCGAATGAATTTAAAGTAAATATTCTGGGTAACACAACACGCGTTTGATGTCCTCATGATTGTTTAGGAATTTAGCTTGAGAGTTGCTCTTTTTTTTAAACTCAAAAATTTAAAACTTATTAAGTTAAGGAGGGAATTTTGTTCGAATTCGACTTATTCGAACTAACTAGAGCAACGGTCACGATGGTAGTAGGCTTGACGGCAGTGCTTGCAAGCTTAGGTGTGATTCTTTGTTCAGCGCCAATTTATTGTGCCTTGTATTTAATCGGCCATATGATTTGTCTCGCGCTATTATTTCTTCTCTATAACGCAGAGTTTATTGCGGCAGTGCAACTAATTGTGTATGCCGGGGCAGTGATGATTTTGTTTTTATTTATCATAGCTCTTCTTGGTGGGAAAAAAGAAATACAAGAACCATCAACCGAACGTTCTGTGGCGATTGTTTTTGTGGCTACTATGCTTGGTGAATTGTTCTTCTCAGCGGCGGTAGGTCCTACAAAACCTATTGAGGGAGTATTTGATATTCAGACAGTTGCTGAGGTTGGGGGTAGTGCTAAGGCAATCGGGCTAGAATTATTTTCACGTCATGTAGTTTCATTTGAACTTGCATCTGTCTTACTTTTAGTTGCGGCAGTTGGAATTATTTGCCTTTCAAAATTTTCCTATGTTCCTGTCCGAAGGAGACTTAAATAACGATGGGACATCAATTTGTTCTCCTCATAAGCGCTAGCATATTTTGTATCGGGGCGGCGGGATTTCTTATCCGTAAAAACCCATTGATCATGTTTATGTCTGTGGAGCTAATGCTCAACTCTGCAAATTTTCTCCTAATAGGGTTTTCAAGTTTTCAAAATTCAATGGATGGACAAATCTTTGCGTTGATGGTCATGACAGTGGCTGCGGCTGAGGTGGTAGTTGGTCTTGCTATTATTCTAACCATTTTTAGAACTCGGCATGATATGGATGTGGATCACATCAATACTTTAAAAGGATAAGGTACTTGTTCTCATACTGCTGGTTTATATTAATTTCTCCTCTAATAGGCTTCGTTGTTCTAAGTTGGTTTGGCAATGGAATGTCTCGCAAGCGAGCGGGTTTAATTGGTTGTGGTTCAGTTGGTATCTCTTTTTTAATTACTTTGACCGCACTAGTTGGTTTTCTACTAAGTGGAGAAAGTGAAAAAGGAGGTGTCTCCACCCTCTATAACTGGGTGACGGCCGGGTCGTTTTCTCTTAACATGTCTATTCTGGTCGACCCCTTATAAGTCTTCATGCTCCTAATCATTAAAGGTGTTGGTTTTGTCATTCATGTCTATTCAATTGGCTACATGGAAAAAGATCCTGAGTTTAGTCGTTTTTTTTCTTACCTGAATTTCTTTATTTTTTCAATGTCTCTTTTAGTGTTAGCAGCAGACTTCTTTTTTCTAATTGTGGGCTGGGCATTTGTTGGGTTGGCATCTTATTTGTTGATTGGATTCTGGAAAGAAAAGACGAGCGCGGTTCTGGCCGCCCGCAAGGCATTCGTAATGAACGTAATTGGAGATGTCGGAATGGTTATTGCGGCATTTATCATTTTTGAGCACCTTGGCACATTAAATTTTCTTGAGGTATTTGCCACTGCCAAGTCAACCTTTCGTCCCAACGATGATGCGATTTTGTTAATTACCATGTTTCTTTTGGTAGGGGCATTTGCTAAGTCAGCACAGATTCCACTTCACACATGGCTTGCTGATGCGATGGAGGGACCGACTCCTGTTAGTGCGCTAATTCATGCTGCTACCATGGTTACTGCAGGTGTCTACTTGATAGCGCGTTGCCATGTTCTTTATGAACTCGCTCCTTTTACTATGTACTTGATCGCAACAGTGGGAGCAGTGACAGCTATTTTTGCTGGTTCTATGGCTATTGTTCAGTATGACATTAAGCGGGTCATTGCCTATTCAACCATGAGTCAGTTAGGGTTTATGTTTCTTGCAGTTGGTGTGGGAATGTACAGCATCGCAATGTTTCATTTAATGACCCACGCTTTTTTTAAGGCATTACTTTTTTTGAGCGCGGGTAGTGTTATTCATGGATTGAATGACGAGCAGGACATTCGAAAAATGGGAGGAATCCGCCATTCAATGCCTATTACGCATGTAACATTTTTAATAGGTTCATTAGCTTTAGCGGGTTTTCCTCTGACGAGCGGTTTTTTTAGCAAAGAAGCGATTATTATTAATTCGTATCATGCAGATATGGGTAATATTATTTTCTGGGCCATGGCAATAATAGGGGCAGTTATGACCGGTTTTTATATTTTTAGAGTTTATTTTTATGTCTTTAGTGGTCAACCCCGAACTAATGTAAAGGCACATGAAAGTCCTGTGATAATGATTGCTCCTCTTGGTCTTTTAGCCTTCTTATCATTGACGGCTGGGTTTGGTGGTGGAATGGTTGATGACTTTCTTTCGACATATTTTGGGGCTCATATGCCTCATCCTGACGATATATTACTTGAAACTATTGGACTGTCCGCTGGTTTGATAGGTATTGTTGGGGCTGTTGGTTTTTATATGACTGGTAAGGATAGGCTGGAATTCGTTAAACAGATGCTAGCCCCACTTTATGACCTGTTATTTAATAAATACTATATCGATGAAATTTATGATTTTTTGATTGTTAAACCAACTCGTGCAGTCGGAGCGTTTCTTGAAGAAAGAGCTGAAAAGTTTGGTGTTGATTTTGCTGTTGATCAAGTAGGTGTTCAGATTCGGGAAGTAAGCCGTCTGATAAGTCTTTGGCAGTCAGGTAACGTTCGATTATATGCTTTTAATATGATTGTTGGGGTCGTGACTATTCTTATGTTTGTTGTGTTTCTATAACTCGGTAAAGAATAAAAGTATGTTGACACTTATTGTTTTTATTCCATTGATAGCCGCATTAGTTCTCCTGTTTGTTAACAAGGATGACGCTGGGACTATTCGAACTATTTCTGTGGGGGCAGCTACACTTACTTTTCTAATATCGCTGGCTTTACTTTCAAGGTTTGACTCCTCTTTACAGGGTATGCAGTTTACTGAAACGTTTGTTTGGGTTCCTATGTTTCAAATTAATTACCAGATGGGTGTCGATGGGATTAGTTTGTGGTTGGTTGTTTTAACAGCGTTTATTTCTTTAATAGCTGTTTGTTTCTCGTTGGATAGACAGGTGGGTTTTCGTAATTTTATGGCGCTTCTACTCGCTCTTGAGGCTGGGACTCTTGGAGTTTTTGTGGCCTTAGATTTGATCTTATTTTATGTATTCTGGGAGTTAATGCTTGTCCCTACATACTTTTTAATCGGAATATGGGGAGAAGGTCGCCGCGTATATGCTACGACAAAATTTGTATTGTATACGCTTGTTGGAAGTTTATTAATGTTACTTGGTATAATCTGGCTGGGTCTTATTCACTTTGAGGCGACTCAACAGTTTTCATTTGATATTCAAGTCCTTTCTCATATGAAGATTGATCCTGCCGATCAGGTTTGGTTGTTTTTGTTTTTTTTGTCAGCCTTCGCGATAAAGATTCCAATCTTTCCTTTACACAGTTGGTTGCCACACGCTTATGTCTCAAGCCCAATCCCAGTTCTTCTGCTTTTGACGGGAGTGATGTCCAAGGCAGGAGCTTATGGAATTATTCGATTTTGTCTTCCTTTATTTCCTGATGCTGTGGATAGTTTTGGTTTAGTGATTGCGTTTGGTGCAGCAGCGGGGATTGTCTATGGCGCTTGGATTGCTATCGCACAAAGTGATCTAAAAGCTCTTGTAGCATACTCGAGTATCAGTCATCTAGGTTTTATAGCATTGGGTATTTTTGCACTAAACGGCGAAGGAATTGAAGGGAGCGTGCTGCAGATGGTTAACCATGGAATTATTGCTTCTGCCCTTTTTATTATTGTTGGTATTCTTGAGAAGAAGATGGGAACTCGGAACTTGAAGGATTTTCGTGGACTGGGTAAGGCCATGCCACTTTTGTACGGTATGTTCATGCTGATAACGCTTGCGGCTCTTGGACTTCCTGGGTTAAATGGGTTTGTTGGTGAGTTTCTGATTCTCATGGGCGTTTGGACGTCTTTGTTGCTGGCAGACCTTTCTGTCATTTACGTTTTGATGGCGGGATTGGCTATAGTTTTTGCTTCGATCTATATGCTTTATATGTTTCAAGGAGCGATGCAAGAAAAAAATGATAAGATCCCCGAGGGCCTTACTGATATTAATTTTCGTGAGTTCGGGCTACTTCTACCAGCCTGTATTTTAGTGGTTTTCATTGGGCTTTATCCCAAACCTTTTATTGATAGAGTTAGCCCCTCGGTTGAGTCTATTTTGACACTAGAAAAAAATATTAATCTTCATGCAGGTGAAGATAAGAGTGGACACCACTAAATAATATTAAACTTTCCGTAGCGCTTCTTTTTTAATAAGACATGAAACTTGGCGATAGAGTCGTTGATGGTATTTTTTTAGAACGGCCTAATCGATACTTGGCTCGAGTGGAGATAGGTGGGCAAGAAATTAAAGCCCATATCCCTGACCCAGGTAGACTTCCTGGGCTAATGGTGCCGGGCCGTAGAGTCCGTCTCATTTATAAACCTGGTCCAAAGCGAAAAACTGAATACAGTCTAGTTTTAGTCCGTCATGGGAACATATGGGTTTCTGTTTACCCGGTATTCGCAAATAAAGTGGTGGAAAAAGAACTTTTGGAAGGTAATCTAAGTTGTTTAGATGGCTATAAAAAATTTAAAATGGAAGTAAAGTGTGGAGAAAGTAGATTTGATTTTCAATTAGATTTTTCAGATATCAAAGCTTTTGTGGAAGTAAAATCGGTAAGCTTGGTAGAAGGAAGTGTGGGCAAGTTTCCCGATGCTCCTACTAAACGTGGTGTCAAACATCTTAAAGAACTTATAGAGCTCAGGCAGCAAGGTTTCCGCACGGCTGTTATTTTTGTTTCGCAACGATCAGATGCTCGATCGATAATCTCAAATGATGAAATAGATCCACTGTTTGGCGAATGGCTGCGTAAAGCTAATCTGGCTAGCGTAGAGTTATACGCGTATAATTGCAGTGTGACTAAAAATACGGTGTCTATTAAACACCAGATCCCAGTAAATATTTAAAAGAAATTATAGCAAGATAGGTCTCTTTTTAATGAAAATTATTTTTGACTTTTACAGGTAGTGATTTTGAAAAAAAAAATATTTCCTCGTCGAAATATAGCAAAGCCCATAAAAAATTTAAGGACGTCTGGTCAAAGGAAACAAACTTTATGGGATCAGGCTTCTCGTTGGTATGATTCTTTAGTAGGTATGAGTGGTTCTGATTACCATCAAACTATCGTGATGCCGGGCGTTTTAAAACTACTTGAGTTAAAACCGGGGAGGCGTGTTCTCGATTTGGCATGTGGGCAAGGAGTTTTTTCTCGTTTTCTGCTGGGAAAAAAAATTAAGCCTGAGGGACTAGATTCATCGGAAGAACTTTTGCGAATGGCTCGTTCTCGGTCGATAAAGTTGATTCCATATCATTTAGGCAATGCAGGCGATGCAAAAGTTCTTAATGGTCAAAAGTTTGATGGTGTCGCCTGTCTTCTTGCAGTACAAAATATAGAAAAAATTGAACCTGTATTTCAAAATGTAGCGAAATGGCTTAAACCAAAAGGGAAATTTGTAATGGTCTTAACCCACCCATGTTTCCGTATTCCTCGCCAAACTCATTGGGGTTGGGATGAGGATAAAAAAATAGAATACAGGCGTGTGGATCGTTACGCCAACGAAATGAAAATTCCTATACTGACCCCCCCATTTGTTGATAAGGTGAATTATACTATGACCTATCATAGGCCGCTGCAAAACTATTTTTCAGCATTGCTAAAAGCGGGTCTTTATGTTGACTCTCTGGAAGAATGGATGTCGAATAAAGAGAGTGCATCCGGTAAACGATCTCGCGGAGAAAACCGCGCTAGAAAAGAAGTTCCATTATTTATGGCAATTCGTGCTGTGCGAAGTAGCTAATGTTACTCAATATTCAAGATACTAAAATATATGCCGAGCTACACTTACGAATTACCGGAACAAAGTATTCTTCTCTCTAATATAAGACAAAACCTATTAAAGGTTGGGGTGGAGTGGGGAGAATTGGGTGCATTTATGAGAGATGGCCATGTTGAGTATGCTCCTATCAGAAATAATCCAATGCGCTCAGGATATAAGTTTGTCTATCAACAGGCGAAACTTAACCTCACACTTTATTTCCCGGAGAAAATATTTAATCGTATGCTAGAAATTTTAAATCCTGAGAAAATACAGATTTTAAAGGCCGTTGTTGAGGCATCAATTCCAAGGCGATCGGG
>JAPYPM010000337.1 GCA_029937635.1 Nitrospinaceae bacterium | reverse complement strand
TTCAAACTCCCCCGCTTTACTAGCTTTTCACTGCTACGCATTGATTTTAAAATCACCCCGTTATATTCGGCTTCATTTTGAAGTTGGTCGAGAATCTCAAGTTCCTGGCCTTTTAATCGGCTTTTAACTTTTTCAATGTCTCCTTTGAGATCAGAGAGTTCTCCCTCAATTCTTTCAATATTTGCTTTTGTCTTTTCTGTTTTTTTCGGATTCACCAATAGCTTTTAAAGTGTACCCAGTGACGTCCGAACTTCCTTAATTTCCTTTTGGAGGGATATCTTGTAAGATGCTATGCGATCTGATTTTTTAGCTTTGCAGACTAAATGGGAATACGTGGTTCCAAAAAAAAGAAGATAATAGCACCCTCCTTTTAAAAGAATTAAAAAAATTTACACATGGGAAAAATGTTTGGGTTTGAACAGAAAATCTTTGACCAACTTATTCGGTTGCAAGAGAAGTATGATTTGGAAGGAGTTAAAGCTGAATTCGAGGCGGAAGGCTCTTCTTTTAGAGATTTGGTGAGGCTGCGTCGAATTACTAATAAATTGAACATACCACTTTACTTGAAAATCGGAGGGGTAGAAGCCCTTCGAGATGTCAAAGACTCGTTAGAAATTGGCGTGGATGGATTAATTGCACCAATGGTAGAGAGTGCTTTTGCCCTAAAAAAGTTTTTAGATGGAGTAGCTTCCATATATAAGAACACGGATGTTCATCTATCTATAAATATTGAAACACAAAAAGGAGTAGAGAGCCTGGAGAAGATTCTTGATTTGGGTAAGGGACGAATAGACAATATTACAGTTGGGCGAACGGACCTTAGTTCTTCTTATTTTGATAGTAGGGTAGATCCAGACAGTGATTTTATTTTTTCCTTACTAGAGAATTTAGCTGAAAGTATTTCTAAGGCAGGGATAAATATGACTGTTGGGGGAAGTTTGAGTAAAAAAAGCATAGAAATTTTTAAACGCGATTTGGATAAATGGTCTCGTCTTTTTAATACGTTTGAAACAAGAAAAGTAATTTTACCAACAGCAGTCATGCTGGAGAAGGAGAAGAGTATAGTTGAAGCGCTAAGATTTGAGGAGCTTTATATTTTATCTAAAAAGGAAATGAGCGATTTATTTATGGAGTCAGAAACCACCCGACTTGCCCGTTTAAAAAGGAAAGAGAATTTTTGAAGATCTCAAAACTGAGCCCATGGATAGGTATATGAACTCTCCAAAGGATATTTCTACGGACGAAATACAAAATGTTGCTGACCTTGAATACGGCATGGAATAGATAAATTAGTTTTTTTAATACTGTTCTGGTTATTAATTGGGATTGGCTTTATTCCTTGCAAGCGGTTTGGTCATACCCCTCGTTAGGACTGGGGTATCTCTTAAAAAATGCTATAAGGTGGTCTATTGCAGAAAGACCCATAGCTTCAACAGCTTCTCGTGCGTTCCCCCCTATGTGTGGAGTACTCGCCAAGTTAGGAAGGCTGAGAAATTCTTCGTCGCTTGGAGGTTCATCGGCAAAGACATCGATCGCGGCTCCAGCAATAAGTTTTTGTTTTAGAGCTTTTTTGAGCGCTTTTTCATTTATAATCTCTCCTCGACTAGTATTTATTAGGTAAGCATCGGATTTCATTTTACTGAGAAAATTTTTATCGACCATTTCTTTGGTTAGAGTTGTTAAAGGAACATGTAAAGATATGAGATTTGATTCAGAAACCAGGGTTTCTAGATTGGTTTGTATTGCTCCATGATTAAGGCAAAATTTCGATTTGTCAACGATGTCGTTAACCAGAAGACTGCATTTAAAGGGGGTAAGGAGTTCAATAAGATCGGATCCAATATGACCACATCCAATAATACCGATTGTTTTTCCTGTTAGTTGTTGTCCTCCATCTTTTTCCCATCTTGCATGTTTTAATTTAAATGCAGATTGAAATACATTTCTAAAAAGCCCTAAAATAAAACATAGGGTTAATTCTGAAACGGATCTTTGATTTACGCCACCTGTCCAACCTAAGGTAATATTTCTTTTTTGTAGTGATTCCAGATTGATATTATCTAAACCTACTCCATACTTTGAAATTATTTTTAATCGTTTCGCTTCACTGAGTACTTTTTCTGTAATAAATTCTGTTCCAACAATGGCTGCATCTGCATTTTTTAAAAAATTGCATAGTTCTTGTTCAGAAAATTCGAGACTTGATTCGTTGAAAAAAGAGTTTAAAAATTTTTTCTTTAATTTTTTTCGAAGGTCTAAGTTTTTTGAAAAGGAGGTGGATGAAACAGCTACATGAAGATTAGAATGCAAGTGGGTTTCGGTGGGAGTTGTCATAGTGACTATGTTTGGTGGTAGTATCTCTTGTGAATGATCTAATGCTTGTGCTAATTTTGGGAGTATATATTTTAGTTAGACCATGCCTACCGAGGTATGGTGGCTCTCTTTTTGTTGGTCTGTTCGCATTTTTAATTGAGGAAGGCTATTATTTCCAAAGTGCTCTATATAAAGGTAGACATATTCACGAACGCAAGTCCGTAGATCCCATTTTTGGTCATGGTTTCGTTCAAACTCTTCAAACACATCTAAAGCTTCCTGAATATTAAGGCCTTCTTTAAGAGTGAAATAATAGTCCATAGCAAGATCCCATTCTGGGTTTTTATAATAACTTACGCCATATTTTTCAGGTTCAAATGCGACAGGTGAATATTTTCCAAGGACATAGGTCATAAAACCTAGAGAGTGGACGTG
>JAPYPM010000336.1 GCA_029937635.1 Nitrospinaceae bacterium | reverse complement strand
CCTGAATGATGGACCGAACTTCCCCGTTCCTGACAAACAAGTGTTTGAAAGTTTTATCCCGATGGAGGAGTACTACCTGACAGTTACAAATAAAGGATGCATTCAAAAATGCTCCTTTTGTTCCGAAAACTTTAAGTTTGATTATGAATCCGAATTACGAGAAGGACCCTTCATTCGTGAAAAAAGTGTGAGTGCCGTAATCGATGAATTAAGAGAAATGAAACAAAAGTACAATTTGAAATATGTTGACATTAAAAACAATGTTCTGTCTGGTAGTAATAAATGGATCAAAGAATTTTGCGAAAAATATCCCAAACAGGTTGGCCTTCCTTTTCGGGTGATGGTTCAACCACTGCAACTCCAAACCGATTATGCATTTTTGTTAAAAAAAGCGAATTGTCATCATGTTCAAATGGGGATTGAATCCTTTAATCCTAAAGTAAGAAAAGAAGTTTTGCTGAGAGACGAGACCACAGAACAAGTTATTAAAGCCCTTGATAATTTAGAGAAAGCCGGCATCAATTTTTCTGCAGATTTAATATTGGGTCTTCCGGGTGAGAGTGAGGAAGATCTTATTTTTGCGCTCAAGACCTTGTCCCCCAAAAAGCATCTGATCCGCGCCAGTATTTTTTGGCTGCAATATGCACCTAAAGTCGATATCACTAATCAAGCCTTAAAGCAGGGCTTCATTGGGGAAAAAGAAGAAGAGTTGATTAATAAGGGGTTGCAAGATAATTATCTCTCTACCGGATCGGCAATGGAAGCTGAGCGTAAGCAGATTCTTAAGACTTATCACATAATGTTTCGCCTCCTTCCCATCGTGCCCCATAAAATTATGATGTGGTTTTTGGACTCGGGTGTTTATAGGGTTTTTAGATATTTGCCATTTCAAATAGCTTTTATTATCGCTATCGATATTTTTGTTTCGTATGCTCGCAAAGATTATTACGCAAAATGGATTATGAAGTGGTACGTTAAACAGGTAGTTAAGAATATTTTGGGAAGAACGAAATTCATTTCAGATTAGGGAGTTTATTGAAATAATTCAATTATATTTGAGGACACCTAAACACCAACGCCTTGCTCTCCGCCCCCAGCTCCAAGATTTGGTTCTTTTAAATTGAATGTTCGCCTCCTAGCCTTGCACAAAAAAATGATCTTTATTTAAGACCCATTGCATGTTCAAGAGTCACATCAACTCCATCTCTCCATATATTCTTTAGTTAATGTCCCTCAGGTCCATTCCATAACTGAGAACAAGGACAAAAACCTGCATTTCTATTACGTTAATCCAATTTGACTAAAAGGTAATTTGTTTTTGAGTTCATTTGGTCCTTTGGATTAGCCAGGTAATTTCCTTATCAAGGAGGAGAATGGTCAATCGCTCGTTGCAATTTTTCTATAGAAACTAGAGGTCTTTTTTACATTCTGCCGAAAACCTGATAAAAGATTCAATGTTAAGGGAGCTATTAAATTTAATTCGTACAAATTTTAATCTACATCGGTTGCTTAAATGAGATTTTTTTTTAATAAGAAATTGAAAGAGAAGTGGGGTGACGACCTGGAGGTCACTCTAGTGAATCAGGAGACTCTAAATAACAAACTAGTATTCAGAAAACTGATGTCCGAATATTATCAAGAAATTACTTACGCACTCCAGGAAGGCGGACTGACTTTGGAAATCGGAAGCGGTGGCGGATTCTTCAGGGAATACCACCCCCATGTAATAACCTCTGACATTTTACAGGTACCTGGCGTCGATGTAGTTTGCAACTCCACGCAACTGCCGTTCCGGGAGGGTTCTTTGAAAAATATTGTGATGCGGGGAGTGCTTCACCATATATATGATCCCATCTTGTGTTTTGAGGAATGCGAGCGTACACTTGCCGTTGGCGGCAGAATCATAATGAACGACCCTTATATCTCCCCCTTTTCACACTTCATCTACAAATATATAAGTTTCGAGTTCTTCGACCCAAATGCCGACTGGAAGTTCGAAAGGGGGCAGCCGCTAATGGATTGCAATTTGGCCATGGGCACCATCATCTTCAAAAAACGACTGGATGACTTCAAGAAAAGGTTTCCCCGACTTAAGATCGCACACACCAATTACCACACCTTTTTCATCTATCTGCTCACCGGTGGCTACAGCTATCCCGCACTCATCCCAAAATGGATGTTCGGCCCTGTAATGACTATCGAAAGATTTTTGAAACCCCTGCGGATGCTACTTTCCAGCATTCTATTCATCGTTCTGGAAAAAAGTGGAGATGCAGAGGGCAAAAACTGAATCGCTCCTCCGGTAAAAACCCAACCGCGCGCTTTACCTCAAAATTATTTTGGAGTTTTTCTTTGGAAACAAACTACATGAATTTTTTTTCTAACCTTATGGCTTTTCGTCTACTAGGCTTTCTTGTTCTCAGAAAAACTTTCAAACTTTAATAATTTAATCCTTTACCAAGGGGAAACCTTTCTATTTTTGTGGTAAAGATGAGTATCGACTGTTGTAACTCCATTTCCTTAAAAACCATAATTTTAACATACAAGTTAGGATTAGATCATTCCCCAATCATCCTAGATTTTTCAACAAACTAAAGTTGGCTTATCACAAAAGACTTCCCTTATCCTCAATAGTAGCAGAGCATAATCAAAAATTTAGCAAAAATAGGAACCCTTATCCAACCACATTCGGTAAAAATTTTTCATCAATCACTTTAATAACCGATTCTGGGGTTATTTTTTTTAGGCAAATATTATCAT
>JAPYPM010000335.1 GCA_029937635.1 Nitrospinaceae bacterium | reverse complement strand
TGCAGCGATTTCTTTATCCTGCATCCCCAATTTCCTCTTAATTACAGATTCGTCTACGTTTATTCGAGAATCGGAATTTTTCGAGAACCTCTGGTATACCTTTCACCCTCATTAAATATAAATATCTCTGAATAAGTTTCAGACCATGATGAACTATCAATAGAGTCAACTTGCGTAGCTAGAGCTACAATAGTTCTGGTGCCCAGGGGTGTCCCTCTTTTTACATTATGGAAACCATCATCCAGATCAAGTGCTAAAAGGGATATTTTATTCAAGGTAACAATCGCCTTAATTCGTTCCAAGCCTGCTGGTCCTTGTAGATGAAATTCAAACCCATAACTAGGCGAAGGAACTTGGATGGTTTTGCCTGCGCGAATAAAATTTTTTCTATGAAACTTATTTGGGAAAATCACGGTTATATCACCGTTTGGATTTATGTCGAGTAATGTTAGGTAACCGTCTCTATCGGTTTCGATATTAAAAATAATTTTATCTTTAATCTCGTAATTTTCTTTATTTGTTTTAACGCTGACATTAAAAGGTTGTTTAGAATTTCTAACGGCAACCAATTTTTCAAGGTATTCTTGATAGCTCTTCTTTTTTTGAGCAGATTTAAATTCATCTGCCATATTATCGATTAGTGAAAGGTCTTCGGGGTTCAGCTCATGCCGTTCGATTAAAACCTCTGCTGAAGACTGAATATTGTTGGTTTGGGTGTCAATCAAACTTGATCGTACTTCAAGCCCGGCTCTTTCCATGCGGTAGGAACCAACCACGTAGTAGTCGAGACCGTTGGCTTTGGCAATTTCACCTGGTTGTTGATTTTCTTTAAATGTGATTTCTTTTAATTTAAGGTCTTCTGCGCGAGCAAGAATAGTTTTAATGTCTGCATTTAAAATTCGGCTAAAAGCTGTGACTCGCTCACGCCTGAGGTCCTTAAAAGGAATCACTCCCAAGAGAGGGTTTCTCTCGGGTGGAATATTTTTTATCAGTTGATTACTCAGGTCAGTGATACTTTGCCGCCAGGCCTGAGATTTATTTGAAGCCCACTTAGGAGTTTGAATCGCATAATTGAAAGTGGTTTGCTTGCTCTTTAATGGCGATAAGAGTTTTTCAACGAAGTCACTATTGAAGTTGGAACGTATTCGTGAGTAATCCAACCTTACTGCTATAACGTGGCTAGCTTCTTCATAGGAAGAAATTTTATGAATAGTCGATTGTACTGTTCCATCTGACCCGCTGGTTTGTTCTTCATCCAGTTCCCCTTCCCCGGATTCATATTTAAAAACTACAGGGATATTGGAAACAGGAATCTGATTATCGTTTTTAAGCAGATAAACTTTTGCGATAAGGGGTTCGGCCAAGCCTTTTTGGGTTTTTACGATTTGGCGGTCTCCTGAAACATTAGTCAGGTTTAAATTATTAACAATACCCTTAATCTTTGATTCAAACTCACCGGTACTGATGTTTTTGAGGTTAGAATTTTCTTTTGATCGAGTTATGACATACAGGGCGCTTTTTAAAGAGGACAGTGATGGGGCCAATTGATACCCTGATAGATAATGTGAGAGTGCGGTCATTATATCGACTCTGCTTTCAGCCTCCACTCCCTCATTCCAATTCCGTTGCAGAGTAGTCTCTATTTTTTTGACCCTGCGTTGGATACTGGCCGCAGCCAGACTACGTTCTACAACTGCAAGCGAATAGAAGACCCCCTTGTCTAAATCATGCCATCCATCCTTAATTTCTACTCCTTCAAGAACAGTATCCACTTCTGTTTCAATGATTGATTCAATATATGTCTGCTCTGTCGTAGAAACGTCCACCATTGTGGAATGAATTTTTACCTTCAGATTTTTGGCTAAATTGGATCGAGCAGATGCTTGAGCGGAGTCCGATTTTGTATCTGAACTACCGACACCAATAAGGTAGCGAGCTTGAGGGAACCGAGGATTTTCTTTGCCCAGGACCCAATCTGGTGGTGAGGAAGGAAGTTTTGCTTTATCCGGGATTGTTTCATCTCCCAACCCCTTCAATCCTCCAGCACAACCGGAAACTATGATTAAAATCAATGAAGTGAGAAGAACAACTCTTGATTGCATAACCAACACATCCTAGCTGAAGGTAATCTTGGAGATTATCGGATCGTTAAAAACCTTTTAAAGCAACACTCGCTATTGTCACTTAAATTAATTTAGTGAGCAAATCATATTATAATAGATGAAGATATTTCCTTCCAATAGCACATAATTATGTTTTATAATCCATTTATCCTTATAAAAGATATATTTACGATTTGGTTAGTTATTAATATAGGTGATTGAAAAACAATACGAACTAATTTTTGGGTTGCACGTAAGTGCTACCACCCAAATTTGTTTAATCGGACGCATATACTTATAGAATAAAGCGCTATCTTTTTAGGCAATTCTTTTAGGGAGGAGAATAAAATGATACATGGGAATAGATTCTCAATAAATTTTGGATTAGTAGTATTTATCTTTATGCTTGGTGCTTGCTCAAGTACTCCAGAATCAACGAGAACAACAATGTCAGAATATGATCCTCCGAAATGGGTCATGAAAGGTGGCGGTGCATTCAAAGATTCAAACGGCAGGGCTTTTTATGGTATAGGCTCCGCATCAGGTATAAAGAATTTCTCTTTGCAAAGGACAGCCACCGATGATCGAGCGAGAAATGACCTGGCAAAGGTCTTTGAGTTTTATACCAAGTCTTTGACCAAGGATTATATGGCCAGCACCACAG
>JAPYPM010000334.1 GCA_029937635.1 Nitrospinaceae bacterium | reverse complement strand
ATCTGTACTAGCGCTAATATCATAAGGGCAAAATGCTGCCTTTCCCCTTCCATCAATAAAGAGGCGTTCAAAAAGATACGGGCAAGGGATATTTTCATCGGGTTCAAGATATGGCATCGGGTCTGATGAGTTAGAGGAGTCATTAATACCCCATGTTAGAAATTTTCTTTTTTGAAAATTATCCACCAAAGGTAACCAGAAGCTTTCGACAGCATCAATATCGACTCCTTTCTGGATGATACCACTTGCGATAATTTTTGTAGGGGCCTGCAGTTCATTTCTCAAGCGAACCATCCGCTTAATATTTTCCAACAGTGTATCCCAGTCTAATCCCTTTCGCGCCCAAGCATATGTTTCCCGATCCCCCGCATCCACGCTAAATTCAATCATGTCCACTCCTGCCCGTAGAAGTTGCAGGCTATTTTTTTCATTATACTTTGACCCATTGGATAATAAACCTACTTTAGCCCCTGCCTTTTTCGCATATTGTGCCAATTCCACAGCCTGGGGGTGCAACATAGGTTCTCCTCCTCCAGACATTCTTAACCACGCATTATATTTCCCGCACTCATCTGCAATGAGTTTAAAAGTTTTTCCGTCCATAAAGGGCTGATCTTTATAGGTATCTCTGATATTTGAATTCGTATATGGACAATGAGGACACTCAGCATTGCAGGGGTAAACAAAATTTATTGCAACCATCATGGGAAACTCTGTAAAACCTTCCCTTAACCCATAATTTTCCGCAGTATGATCAAGATTATTGGAATTCATATAAATCAATGCCTCTTAATAATTACATTCTCACTAAGCATACGATCTTTTTAATTCTCTACGGCCGAAAAACACTATTAGGTTGCAATGTTCTTTATTAAAATACAAATTTTTTTCAAAAATAAGTCGGAAGTGAGGCCTTATATCTGACTATCTTGCCTTTTATGATCTCACCTCGTTTTCCCAAAAGAATCCATTTGAAATATAAAGTAAAAATATCCCTTACCGCATTAAATAATGCTCTCGGGGTAGTTCCCTTAGGAATCCCTTTCTTTCGAGGAATAAAATCTATTGGAACTTCAACAATGGACATACCACTCCAATACGATTTAATCAATCCTTCTGGATTAAAAAAAGCGCTATCCGCTTCATACTTTATAGTTTGAATCCATTTAGTGGGATATATCGTTACATTTTGGAAGTCTGCCAAGGGGACCCGAAATAAAAAACGAACGAGCAAATAGTTTGTTACAGAAATAATAGCCTTGGGAACCGTATCCGACCGTTTGGTCAAATGGGTGATCCCAAACAATTTCATAACTATTCTTAGAGGCCTAAGAAACATACCTTTTAACACAAGAGGATTTTTACGGACTCCCTGAACGACATCATATTTTTTTAAAAGTTCTAAGTTGTTCCTCAAATCTGAAATATCGTAAGACCAGTCAACGGTCTGCCAAAATAAGAACTCTTTAGTGGCCTCCTTAACACCCCTACTACTTGAATAGCCTATGTTTAAGTTACGCTCGTTCCGAAAAATCTTTAATCTTGGATTTTTTTTTTGAAATTCTACCGCCAACTCATACGTCTTATCAGTGCTTCCATCATCAATCAAGACTACCTCGTAATCTATGGCAACAGAGTCCAATAACTTTTCTGCTTTATAAAGAAATTCTTCAATTAATTCCTCTTCATTATAAGCCCAGCTAACCATAGACACGCTATGCCGAAATTTCTCTCTAGTATCGTGTTGCAAAATTATTTTGCCTTATCAATTCATTTCTCTTTTTCGATTTTTAGTTAAAAAGGGGAATGCTCTCATCCAAAGTTGACATTACCATCAATCTTCATTTAAACAATACTATTCAATCAATCGCCAAATTTTTTCCTTCTAGGATTCTAAGAGAATTCGGTCCCTCATTTAAAATGAGATCCACCACAGAAAGGTAGGGTATAAAATCACCATATAACTGCTTATAAACAGGATGTCTATACTGTTGAAATACCAAATGAACTCCAGTCTCTTCAAAAATTTTATTATCAATATAACTTCTACCGGCCTCCCCTTCATATAAGGAGTTTCCGCCGACCAGTTCACAAATTTCTACTAATCGCAATTCAGGAGAGATGTTTGTTGATAGTTTTTTTTTCAAGGATGAAGATAAAATTATTTTGGATTTTATCCCTAGATATTCTTTCAGAAGAAATATCAAGCTTAAATCTAAGTCAACAATATAATCCCATTTCTTCATCAATAAAGACTTAATTTGGGGGAAGAGATCATCAAAATAATCCGCTTGTCGGTAATTTGTCTCCAGGCTTCTTAGATGTTTTGAATTCCATGTAGACGTAGAACTAATCTTGGCTTGATTGATGAGCTGTTTCCTTCTACCCTTTGAAAAAACTGGAACAGTCAACCACTGGTATCCATGAATAGTTTTAATCCTGTTTCTATTTCTCCATCCTTGCTTGTCGTATTGGACATCATCATAAAGAACAAAAATATCAACTTTGGACATTTGCTCAAAAAAACCCAACCATGGCAAATAACCCGGCTGAAGTATTCCTATCTGCATTGTTGATCCATCTGGATTGGCCTAAACGATCTAAGTAATTTGATGGGAATAGAATGCTCTATTATAGTAATCGCCATAACCTAACAAATTAAGCAATTTAAAACTAGCTGAATACGATTAGAATATTCATTGAAAGTTGCTATGTTCTATATGGGGGAAAGTACAGTATATTCCCTTTAGCTTACGATTCATTATAGCATGGGACTTGATA
>JAPYPM010000333.1 GCA_029937635.1 Nitrospinaceae bacterium | reverse complement strand
CCTCGAGCAAGTGAGGTCTGTAAACCAGGGTTTCAAGTCACCGGTCTGGATATAGCTCAGGAAAAAATAGATCTTTGATCTCAAGGCAAAAGCTACATCAAACATATTTCAGGTGCAAACATAAAGTATCTGAATCAGGAAGGTAAATTTAAAGGCACGACAAACTTTACTTTGATAAGTAACTTAGACTGTATTTTAATTTGCGTTCCTACACCTCTGAGCAAAAACCGGGAACCAGATATGAGCTATATCATTGCTACGGCTCAAAAAATATCCCCTCATTTAGTAAAAAACCAACTAATCGTGCTTGAGTCAACCACTTTCCCAGGAACTACCCAGGAAGTGTTAATCCCTGCATTGGAGGCAGAAAGCGAACTTAAAGCAAACAAAGACTTTTTCATTGCCTATTCTCCAGAACGAGAAGACCCCAACAATAAAGAGTATTCCATCGCAACGACTCCAAAGGTTATTGGTGCCGATAACCCTAAAAGCCTTGAGTTAGCCAATGCAATATATTCATCCATCGTAAATAAAACTGTTTTAGTTTCTGGAACAAAAGTCGCTGAAGCTACAAAATTAACTGAAAATGTGTTTAGAGCTGTAAATATTGCCTTAGTCAATGAATTGAAAGTTATATATGAAAAAATGGGAATCGACGTTTGGGAAGTAATAGAGGCTTGCAGCACAAAACCATTTGGCTTCATGCCTTTTTATCCTGGACCTGGACTAGGAGGGCATTGTATTCCGATTGATCCTTTTTATCTTACTTGGAAAGCTAGAGAACACGGTATTACGACACGTTTCATAGAACTGGCTGGCGAGATAAACACGTTGATGCCTGATTACGTCATTCAAAAAATAATTTTCGCCCTCAATCGAGAAGGGAAAAGCCTTAAAAATAGTCGAATTCTTTTACTTGGATTGGCCTATAAAAAAAATGTCGATGACACTCGTGAGTCCGTCACCTTTACAATCATGAAGTCACTGGAAGAAAAGGGCGCTGTAACGGATTACAATGACCCCTATATCCCTAAAATAAAACCCACTAGAAAATACAAACAATTTACCGGAAAAAAAAGTATCCCTCTTAAAAAAATTAACGAATATGATTGCGTAGTAATTTTAACTGACCACACATCCTATGACTTTAAAACTATCGAAGAACAGTCAAACATTATCGTAGATACTCGAAATGCCTGCAGAAAAATAAAGTCCGATAAGGTTATAAAAGCATAGCACCCGACAAAGATCTTTAAGTATGAAGTTATACTTTGTTTGGAAGTCGACTAGGTATGAATTTGTGCTAAGGGAAGCTTTCCTGAGCTTAATAAAAATAATTAAAGAAAAGATTAACTTAACTAGCAATACTTTCCTAAAATCAATCAATCATCAAGTATCCCCAATTTGATCAATCGACTTCGATAGTTTTCCCCCACAATCTCAGAGTTATGATTTTCTTTGATATAAGAATACCCTGCCTTTGCAATAGAATTCCTATAGGTATCGTCTTCAACTAATCTCCTCATATAACTTGCAGCTTGATCTACATTCGGATCAGCCCAAACCTGACCTTTAGGGTATGGATATTCACCCTTTTTCACCTTTATTAATTTGTAATCAACAAGACAAGAATTATTTGATCTAGTAAAATCTGTATTCCCCGAATAATTTGTAGCAATCACTGGCTTACCGAGCAACATAGATTCTGCAATACAATGTCCGACTCCTTCCGAGCGATGAAGTGAAACAAAAGCATCACATATATTCATAAGACCAACGATCTCATCTTTAGTAAAAATAGCATCAATTATAGTTATTCTTTGATCGCTTTGAGTCGCCATCTTTAAATTCGTAAACTCTTCAGAGTATTGCCCTCCCCCCATAGACTTAAGTACTAGACCCACGTCTTCATTACCCTTAGGAAACGCACTTTTAAATGCTTGGATACAACCCATAGGATTTTTTCTGGAAACATAGGACTTAAAATCAAATATAAACAGAAATAAAAATTTACCCTTTGGAAAATTAAAATAGCTACGGTCAAACTCCTTCGGTTTTTCTATATCGAATGCTGGGGGCATATAAAATATAGTCTGTGAGGAATACTCGTTTAAAGTTGATTTAATAAATCGAGAAGGACACCAAACTTCATTGCAATAATTCAAAGGTCTCTTCCATGCGTTAGGATAAATGCTTAGTTCCCATGCCCAGTAACCAATGTTAAAGTGTCCTGCAATAAGTGATTTCCCATACCTAATGATGGAGGCTTCTATCTGGTCAGGCTTTAGATGAAAAATATTTACCAAATAAGAATTGTTTGATCGAATCAGAGAAGCCATATATTGATGATCATCGTTTAATTGAGCCTCAAAGCCACAATCAAAAATTCCAAACTCAATTTTTGACTTTGTAAAAGACCGCGCAGTTTTACGAATAAATTCACCATCACCAATATCAGAAAGTGGATATCCAATCAGGTTAACCCCGCGTTTAAAACCATTATTGTAAAATACTTCTGGTTTCACAGAATAGAATACTTTAAACACTATTCGAAGAATACTTGTTTTAAAGTGGGCGCGAGTGTTTGGGCTTATCCAAAATAAAAATGGCTTTAGTTTCTTATAGCACTTCATCATAATCCAAAAAAAAGACCTCCTGTTTTTCTTTATAATTTCTTCTGATTTTCTAATCATGTGCTTGTTGTAGATTTTTAAAATACTAGTTCAATTCTTACCATTTTTAGTTTAGATCTTCCCGCTATAAAAACACTATAGATTAGTGCTATTA
>JAPYPM010000332.1 GCA_029937635.1 Nitrospinaceae bacterium | reverse complement strand
TTTGTACCCCCCTCGCAAAAAAAAGAGCGCTCCATAAGATGGAACGCCCGCGTGTTATCAATACATTTTCGCGATATTGCTACTAATAACGACATACCCAATGTTGTTAGGTGTTGTAGATAACTATTTGCCGTCAAGTGGCCCATTTTTGACCTAACTGGATGTAAGTTTTTAAATCTTTCTTAGCGTGTAAGTTTAATTGTTTGATCGGAAATTATCGAGTAAAAATTAGAAGCAAAACCAACTTTACACATTACATTTTCTGCAGAGTGCTGGCGATTAAACTGGAAATCATTTGAGCCCCTTTTTTTGCAGGATGACTTGCATCTATTAGATAAATTTCCTTTCCATCATTAAAAACACAATGATCTTGCAGTAACGTATTACAAAAAAGAGTATGAAGAGAAATTACCGAATAATTCTCATGCTTAATCTTCTCAAAAAGCCCAAATGACTGTTTTGCATTTTTAAAGTATGTTTCGGTCTTGTATGATAGCAATTGTATGAGATCTAATTTAGCAAGTATAGGAGGATAATCTTGTCTATTTGCATAATCGAAAACAGCCTTGGATACATCCATCTTCGCCCTAGGGTGTGGCGCCAGTTGCACAACCACATATCCCTTTTCTAAAAGCTTGTTAATGTTGCTTACGTACGCATCACTATATGAGTATCCCGCATCTGAAATCAATCCAGACCATTTCGAGGTCTTCTCAACGGTTTCATTTTCTAAATAATTATCTAACATTCCTCCAATTATGATTATGGCTCCTGGGCGTCGGTATATTTCTTCGAGCCGGAGGTTTTGATATTCAATAGTACACGGGTAATACCCAGGGCCAACCCTATAGAATCCTGGCATGAAGTAACAACCACTACTATTAAGCGTCACCAAATTGAACCCAATTTTGTTTAATTCAGGGTACAGATATGGTGCAATACTCTCTAAAATGGAGTCGCCAATTAACATGACATCTCGCGAGTCTTCACTTGAATTAAATTCACAAAACTTAGTGTTTCCATAACAAGGTTCACCCGCAATAGTTTTGTTTATAAAATATGGTTGTGGGATTTTATCTACTACAAATGGTTGTGGGGTTTTATCTACTACAAATGGTTGTGGGGTTTTATCTACTACCATCACTTGAGTTCTACTAGAATATCCAGAGGTATAAATTGCTCCAAGAGCAAATCCACCCATAAGAATTAATCCCATGGAAAGTAGCAAAAGAAGTGACCTCAAACTAAATGACGAATTTCGTGATGGTTTTTCAATAAATTTATACGTAAGAAACGATAAAAAAAAGGCTAGCACCAACCATCCCATTTTATCGTAATCTGATGCGGTGATACCTTTAATTTTTAAAAGTGCGAGAACGGGGAAGTGCCACAAGTAAAAACTATATGAGATCAGACCAATTCCTACCAACACCTTAGAACTTAAAATATCAGTAACCAACTCACCTTTTTTGGCAAACCAAATAAATAACATTGCCCCAAAGACAGGGATTAATGTCATTAAATATGAGTAGCTTTTCTGTCCATCAAAAAAAATAATCGCATAAAAAATTAAACAAACTCCAAATGGAGGCGCAAATTTTCCCATTACAGGGTGACCTGCTCTATTATTACCCTCTTCCATTTTAGCAAGAATTGCTCCTGCTAATAGTTCCCATACCCTTGTTGGCAAAAGAAAATAAGTGAATTCGGGCGAATTCAAATGCAGGTATTTGGCGAACATCAAAGATAGCAACCCTGATATTAAAAACACACTAACAATATGTTTTTTGCATAACTTGTATAACAGTAAAAGTAAAATTGGAAACAAAATATAAAACTGCCCTTCAACTGATAGTGACCATGTATGCAAAAAAGGTTTTAATTCGTTCAGCTCTGCAAAGTAACTATCTTGACTGTAGAACCAAAAATTGGACGAAAAAAACAGTGCAAGGAGAATAGACTTAGAATATTCCATCATTGCTTTAGGGTGAAGGCTCATCCAAGCAAATGGAATTGACACCAGCATTACTATTAACAAAACAGGAAATAATCTTCGTACTCTTCGCTCATAAAACTTTACAAAACTAAATTTACGATTTCGTAGATCGTTAAGAATAATTGACGTTATTAAATATCCAGAAATGACAAAAAATATATCTACTCCAATATAACCACCTTGAAAGGTTTTGCTCCCCGAAGACACAAATTCGGCATGATAAAACACAATAGCTAAAACGGAAATTGCCCTTAATCCATCAATCTCAAGTCTGTACTTCATATTCTTATGCTCTTTTCACAGGTTGGGAGTTTTCGCTATACATAGAACACATGCTAAAAATATTTTCATAAATAGTTTTAATGCTAGCATGGCTTCTTGCTATGCACAAAGATAGCTATTCAGCAATAAAATCTCTCTAAAAGACTACCCCCATAAAACACTAAAGCCCTACAAAGAAAGGACTGATTATTTGCTCTAAATTAACTAAAAGTAACCCTAAGTCACCTGCTAAGTTTAACAGCAGGTCTATACATCTGCTCATTACAGTGTCTCCAGTATTCGCACAATCTACGAAAGATTTGGAAAATAGAATAAACAGATTAGGTTGGACGTGTTACCTCACACTACAGTGAATGTGCTCGGTCTCATGTTCAAGAAAGTTTGCTAGAGTCTTTGGGGCTAGTGACAGCCCCTTAGGCTCAAAGCTATATCCTACACTGATTATCTATCCCCTATTTTGCCCTCATTTGTTTGATCTCTCGTGCCTACACTGTGCCTACACAAACAAAAAATG
>JAPYPM010000331.1 GCA_029937635.1 Nitrospinaceae bacterium | reverse complement strand
AGGAAAAGTAGCTCAAATACAAAAAGTCAAAGCGAGTGTTGTTCTCTCAACTTTTAAACTTGAAGCAAAAAAAACAAAGATGCTGCTAGAACAGTCGCGAAGAAAGCTATCATCCACATGGGGAACTACCGAACCTGACTTTTTATCAGTTGTTGGAGACCTATTTAATATTTTTCCCGTACCTCCTTTAGAAACAATTAACCAAAGAGTACATGCGACTCCCTATTTTAAACGCTGGAAAACTTTAGAGGATAAACGACAAGCAATACTCGAACTTGAGCAATCCAAAAGAACACCAGACATAACTCTTAAAGGAGGATATCGTCGAATAGAACAAACAAATGATAATGCCATAACCTTCGGAGTCTCAGTTCCGCTTAAAATTTTTGATAACAATCAAGGGGCAATATCTGAGGCACAAAATAGTTTAGCTAAAGTAAAAGAAGAGCGGAGAGCTGCCAAAATAATACTAAAGAAAAACTTCCTTGAGGCATACGAGTCTCTCGTCTTTGCGCATTCCCAAGCGAGCACCCTTCATTCTGAAACAATACCTGCTGCCCAGAAATCTTTTGATGGTATTAACGAAGGTTATCGTTTTGGAAAGTTTAGTTTTTTAGATGTTCTAGACAGTCAAAAAATTCTATTTCAAACAAAAGAACAATATTTGGATGCCTTGTCTGATTATCACATCGCACTTGCAGAAGTTAATAGAATGACTAATGAATTGATACCTGCAGAGATCATTCCTGAAAAATCAGTAATGGAGAAAAAGTTAAATGAAAAATAAAGTCCCGTTTTTAATTGTCCTAATAATAGGTGTGGGTATATTTGTAGGAATTTGGATTTCACAAATAGAACGGCAAGTAATAATCCAAACACACGACCATCATGAAGATCAACACTCTCATGATGAAGGCCCACACGAACATGATATGGGAGAAATTTCTACAACTAATTTAACTAAGCAAGTCCCACTACCTGGATGGGAGTATTCTCAGATTGAAGCTCGTGCTGAAATCTTTCCAGAAGAAATTGAAAGTTTGAACATATCGACCTCGAAAGCTGGCCCCGCACAAATAATAATTATTCAAAAATTAACAGGAGAAGTCGAACTAAATGAAGAAAAGGTTGTCCATATAGTTCCTCGCCTCGATGGAGTTGTCAAAAAGGTGTTTAAGGACCTAGGTGACCGAGTAGAAAATGGTGAGCTATTAGCCATTCTTGAAAGTAGAGAACTTGCTGATGTGAAAATTAGATACCTTTCCGCCTTAAAGAAATCATTGCTGAGTTTGAAAGACATTGAAAGAGAAAAACTTGTTTATAAAAATACTCTTACAATGCTACGACTTTTGGAGCAGCATTCAGACCTTGATGAAATTGACCGTCAATTGAATAGTCTTGTAATTGGCGAAAGCCGTAAACTTATTATCTCCGCTTACTCAAAGTTTCAATTGACTGACTCCGTTTATCAACGTGAAAAACAGCTTTACGAAAAAGGGATCTCCTCTGAATCAGAATACCTTCTATCTCTTGAGAATTATAAAAGCGCAGAAGCTGAGTATTTAGCGTTAAGAGAAAAAATTTCATACGACGGTGACTGGGGAGTTCGGCAAAAACAAAGGACTGTAGAAATGGATCAACTGAAACTTCGAACAGCAAATCAAAAGTTGCAGGCATTAGGTCTATCCTCAACTCAAATTCAACTTCTAGAAACTCAGGAAAACCCTATTTTCACTCAATACGAGTTAAGATCTACCCTAAGTGGGCTTGTTGTAAAAAGACACCTCAACATTGGAGAGGCCATAAAAAAAGATGCCAATATATTTATTTTGGCTGATCTCTCTGATGTTTGGGTCAACGTTGCAATCCCCGCAAATAATATCAAAGCTGTAAAACTCGGACAAAAAGTCAGAGTGATTAATAAATCTATGGGAATTGAGGACACAGGTCGATTGACATACTTAAGTTCCATTATTGATGAAAAAACCAGAACCATTACAGGGCGGGTGATAATTCCTAATCGAAAAAATTTATGGCGCCCGGGTACTTTTGTTGACGTTGAGCTTATTTTAGAACAGCGATCTGTCCCAATTGCTATAAAGCCAGAAGCTATTCAAAGTCTACGTGACTGGTCGGTTGTCTTTGTGAAAAACGGAAACTATTTTGATGGTCGTCCCGTCGAACTCGGGATTAGTAACGCAAATTGGGCAGAAGTATTGAACGGTTTGTCCGCTGGCGAAGAGTATGCATTGAAAAATAGTTTTAGCATTAAAGCTGAAATAGAAAAATCAGGGGCTACCCATTCACATTAGACACATCTAAATTATGTTCAGTAAATTAATACAGTTCTCCATCAAGCAAAGATTATTAGTCATTACATCTAGCGTCTTTATGGGTATTTGGGGAGCTTACAATTTCTCAATCCTTCCGATTGATGCAGTTCCCGATATCACTAATGTTCAGGTACAAATTAATACAGAGGCCCCGGGCTTCACGCCGCTTGAAGTTGAACAGCGCATAACATTCCCTGTAGAAACAGTCATTGCTGGATTACCAAAGTTAAAAAGCACTCGTTCACTGTCACGGTATGGACTATCTCAAGTCACCGCTATTTTTGAGGATGGAACAGATATATATTTTGCAAGGCAATTGATCAACTCACGCTTGCAAGGAATTAAACAAATTTTGCCTAAAAACACAGAATCCATTATTGGCCCTATTGCTACGGGACTTGGTGAGATTTTCATGTGGTCTGTCGAGCGACAAGACCATTCTTCTAGCAAAAATCAGGA
>JAPYPM010000330.1 GCA_029937635.1 Nitrospinaceae bacterium | reverse complement strand
AAAGCTTTTTTAATTCCTCTAATCCTCATGGTAGTGCTAACTTTGATTATATTTGGACTAGCTTCCCTTAGCCCAGAATCCAACTTCAACTATCTGGGATAAGGTTTTCGTTTTAAACTTATTGCTTTATTAAAAAAATTTCAACGGTTCAAGATCTTAAACCCCTTCCCCAACGAGCTCGATTGATTCAGGTTCTGCGCTAGGTTTCCTTTTAAGAAGTTTGTCTAATTCCTTTTGTGAGAAGTTTGGATTGTCCATAAAGTTTTTATAAAAATTAACAATCTGATCATCTGTAAAAAATTTTTTCATAACCCGATAACTATTATGAACTCTATCCGGATTTAGAACTACAGTGCGCAACCATTCCCACCTAATGTTGTCTATTCCTTCACCCTGTAAAGGAACCTGTTCTTTAGAAAAGAAATCTCCATAAAATTGATTTCCCTTAATCGCCTGCTCACCTGCCATTTTAGCCTGAGGTGCCCCTGTCATTTGCTCATCAATCAATCTGGTTTGTTCTGGGGTTGGGCTAAGCGCGTCAAAAAGAGGTGTGCCACGATAAACCTTACAAATACTTAAAACGGGTTGCGCCAAGTGGTCTAAGTCTTTAGCAAACTTCACAGTTTCCATAGCTTCTTCCATGGTTTCTGAAGGGAAACCAATTATGAAGAAAGCGCATGTTATAAATCGCTTAGAGCATTTTTCAACTACTTCCTTTGCTTTAGGGATATTTAAATGCTTAACAATTAGTTTCTGTAGTCTCGGGGTTGCTGTTTCAATTGCTAAAGCCAAATGAACCGTTCCTGCCTCTTCAAGCAAGTCAAGAAACTCGTCATCCAACTGATCAGCCCTCAAACCGTTGGAAAAATTTATTCTTACCCCAGGGAAATGATCAATTATTCCCCTAAGAATGGTCTTACCAATTTTTTTGGGTACATTAAAAATATCATCTACAAAAACAAAATCACGTATTTCTCTTTGGTGATAGTGTTCTGAAATCTCATCAAACACAAGTTGTGGAGACCTTCGTCTGACTGTTTCACTCAGAGCTGCATGACAGTAATAGCATTTATATGTGCACCCCCTAGAGGTCTCAATAAATGCACAACTATCTGCTCTTTGATAAGCAAGATTAGATATACCTTTATAGTCCTCAAGTTTTATTGCATCATAAGCTGGGGCAGGAATTATATCTATATTGTCTATGATAGGTCGAGCATCATTGACTTTCACTTTTGCTCCCTGTAATGGCACAACTGTACCCGTAAGGGAAGATGGCAGGGAACCATTCTCGTTCAAATAAGTTATCAACTCAACAAATGTTATCTCACCTTCTCCCTTGACAATAAGATCGACAAGAGGAGGGGAAGGTTCCAAGATATATTCATACGAAGCTGAAGGATAAGGACCTCCTCCAACAAAAGGAGTTTCAGGAGCTTCTTTCCTAACGACTTTAGCTAGTGTCTCAAATTCGCCTGAACATATTGATAGTGATCGTATGCCTATGAGATCGGGTTTAAAATCTAAAATTATTCTTTTTACATCTTTCTCAGCGTTTTCACAGGTTATGGTGTGTAAAATTTTAAACTCTATATCTGGGTAGATTTTACGTGCGCTTGAAATTAAATACATTAATCCTAAGGGATGATGAGCCCACTTAGACTGTAATTGGTTGTCCCAAGCCGTGGTCTGGTCAAATTCAACATCTATAAAAAAAATTTTTTTTATCATAAATCCCTATAATTTCTGAGTGGTTGTTAATTTAGAGCTAGCTTATAGAGCCAGCTCAGAAAAACACAGCTTTTTTTTACGGCTATTTTACCCACAATCGAATTGCCTAATTTTTTTATTAATAAGGTCCACCTTATCTGCCAACTCCTTAATATCCTCTTGATGAGCTAGTATATATTGTGTTTGTTTATTTCTTTGTGTTCTGTGATACAAATCAATATTTTTTGAATTAATTTGTACCCCAAAGTCTATAGGGACATCTCTTTCTTTATCAGAATAACCAAATACACGATCTTGAATCATGTCTCCTAAAGATTTTTTAAAATGACCAACATCATAATACCAATCCATAGAACTATTAGGCTCTTCCAAAGAAGGCACTTCGTCCATGTTAACTGAATTATAACCACTAAAATCCCATAAAGAAAGTTCTGGGTTTTTGGGGTATTGTTTGTTAATACCCTCAACTAAATCAACTAATTGATGGCGCCACTTTTCATAATACTTCATCATCCCCAAAATATTCAATACCTCCAACAAATAAGCATGTGTTGGCTGAATGAATAATCTAACATCGGCTTCACTTTCTTTTGCAATTTTAAGTATTTTGCTAAGATATTGGAACCCAGAATCTGCGCCGACTCCGTCATCAAGGCAAAAACGATGCGTTGGTGGAGGCATCAGTAATCTAGATACAAACATTGTTGCAGACCACATCATAGCAGAACGGTTATTCCTTGATTGTGGGTCTACCTCTTCGCTAAATTCTGTTCCATTTGAAAAATGGGTTCCTTCCCCACGGTAAAACATTTTTTTTTGGCTGGCCTTGGTTGCTGACAATGAGAATAGAGTAACCGCCAAGTTATTTAAATAATAGTCTTGGCGTTTTCCTTTCCGAGAAACAATCATATAAGATTCATCGAAGTCATCGCTCAATTGGGTGAAAATATTGAAAGAAATAAAATCAAGCCCAATTAATATCTGTTTGGGGGGATTCAATGCCTGAGAATGTTGAAAATATCTAAAGCTTTCATATAGATTTGCACCTGGCAAAGCAAGGTTGTAACGAGGATAAA
>JAPYPM010000329.1 GCA_029937635.1 Nitrospinaceae bacterium | reverse complement strand
GCCCATAATCAATAGACTTTTTGATCTCCCAGACAATCACGAGTATAAATAAAACTGCTATCGCAAAACAACCAATAACAGCAATCATTAATTTCGTGTCTTTCATAATCTCAAACCTATAAAGTGTAAAATTTGATTATATTTTTATAAAAATTTTTTTGCAATCTTTTATATAGAACTAATATGCAAATCTCATACGTCAAGCCACAAGCATAAAATATTTATTATAAAACTACTAAGTATGGAGATTTTAAATGGATCTGCTAGAAGCTAAAAATACAGCGCTGTCATTTTTAAAGATTTCAAACAAAGAAATCATGAGTTTGTTTCGCACCAATTTAACTGTCGAATCAAAATCAGACCAGAGCCCAGTCACCATCGCCGATCGCAAAGGAGAAGAAATACTGCGAAAGAAAATATCTAAGGCTTATCCAGGCCATGGAATTATTGGCGAAGAGTTTGGCGAGGAAGACTCACAATCAGAGTGGGTATGGACGATTGATCCAATAGATGGAACACGCTCATTCATACGTGGACTACCTTTGTTTGCCACGTTAATCGCCTTACTACACAAAGGTGATCCTGTAATGGGAATTATATCATTGCCAGCATTGGGTGAAACAGCATGGGCAGTCAAAGGAAAGGGTGCTTTTTCGGAAAATCAGCGCCTTCAAGTTTCCAGTCATGATACTTTAAAAGGAGCTTTCATCGGAACTGCTGACAAGTACTGCTTTAAAGAAAAAAAATGTGTGTCTTTATACAATCAACTTCACAGTGAAGCTGAAATTGTTCGAACCTACCCAGACTCATTTGGACACTTGATGGCAATTCGAGGCGCAATTGATATTATGATCGACCCATGGGCTTACATTTGGGACTATGCACCCTGCAAAATTATGGTAAAAGAAGCAGGGGGAGAATTCGCAAACTTTACCGGTAATAAATCAGGAATTGACTTAGAAAACGCTATATCAGGTAACCCGAAAATGGTTAAAGCTGTGAGAAAAATGATCCGGGAAATAAAAAGTCTAAAAAAGAATTAAGGTTATATTCTTTGCCGTCCAGTAAACCCGGACTGAATATCGTGCCAGTATTCTATTCGTTGTTCTGGGTTTTTCCAGCAAAGATAGACCTCTTTCCCATCTCTCAAGGAAGGAAAATCAACAAGGCCATGCTCAATTCCCTTTAAAACACAGCCCTTAGACTCAAGTTCATCCGTCAAACAATTAATTTTTAAAACGCAGTTTAAATAATCCGCTCCTTGCATACTCCCGCCATTCATTTGAGCTTTTTTTCTCGCCTTATCTATATCCAGATATTCATCAGTCAAGCTTTTCATCAGGATCTGTATACGCGGTATATCTATTAATAGTTGAGGGATATAAGCATTGGCCTCTTCAACTGAAAAAAATTTATTTTTAATGGACATGTTCCAAAATGCATAATAATGATTACTAAAAAAACAACTACGATGATATAAATAATTATAAATGAAAAACTAACTTAAGCCAAATAGTATATGAGTTTCAGAAAAGCACGGAATCAAAGTATTCAGTTTTATTAATTAAGAATTTTCTTACTAAGAATTAAAAATGAGACGGAAAATTAAAATATTATAAATACTTCCCTTAAAAAAATATTTTAAAAATAAATTTACTAGGATAAATCCTATCATTGGTAGGTTTTATATTTACTAAAGAATCAGATCTAATCCTATACATTAAATAAAACCAAGTTGCTACTATCATTAAGGATTTGACGTCAATCAAACTTAAAGAGGGGACCTTATAATGAAAAAAGTAATGATGCTAATGTCAGCTTGTATGTTTTTAAGCTTCAATGCATTAAACGCCAGCGCAGATGACACAGTTCCAGGCGCATATGCTCAAGGCAATAATGCAAATCAAGTAATGTCTGTTGGAAAAACTCAGATGATGATTGGTGCTCAGGATCGAGCTCATGCAAACTACGTCAACGCACGATCAGGAGCAGGTCGCTCAAAGGCAAACTCTGGTAACGGCGGTGGAGCAGACTTCCAGTGGGGCGAGTCTCAACAAGAAAATTCTTGGAAAGCAGCTAAGACCTTTGAAGAAGCTGGGGTTCATGGTATGACTGAAGACGACTGTCAAGGAGATAACTCTGATGGTGTATACCGTGCGCAAATGAATCAAAACCGCAAGGGTTACATGTCAGAGCCTTTAGTATCTCAAGCTCAATGTCATACAAACCATGCAACTCTTAAGTAATTAAGAATTGTAGTAAATTAGTTTAAAAAAGCCGGTGGGACAAATAGGTCCCATCGGCTTTTTCTTTTTTATCACGATCTTCATACAATTTTCAGCTTAGCTATATTCCACAAAGGTTTTGTAACGTACAAAAAAATTAATAAACCTTTTCATTTTTTTCTATAAATATTCATTTTTCATATCACCCTCTATCCTCTACATAGAATTAAGATTATCAATGTTATGTGATAGCTTATTTTTTCGCTAATATTAAGTAAGAATATTCTTATCATTGATAGGATTATTTTGTATTGACAAATACCTAATAACCCTATAAATTTTAACCCTGAATACTTAGCTTCGTAGCCCATTTCAGAACATGGCCACGAATTACAAGTACACGAATACATCAGAATCAGTCTGATGATGAGTGACAAAAGCTCGAGAGTAACAACATTTTGTATAGTTAACTGTAGTTACGCTGGAGCTAATAATAATCATTTTTAGGGGAGGCTTAAGAATGAGAAAGTTAATAGGATTTTTAGTCGTAGTGGGATTTCTAGCATTGGTAGGCTCGGTAAGTGC
>JAPYPM010000328.1 GCA_029937635.1 Nitrospinaceae bacterium | reverse complement strand
CGGTAGTTGTCGTTACAGGTACAGATTGTGCTGTTGGCAAAAGAACAACTGCACGGATTCTTGTTGAGGAATTGAAAAAGAAGGACGTAAACGTAGTATTTGTAACTACTGGACAAACCGGTCTACTGCAAGGAGCAAAGTATGGTATGGCCTTGGATGTTTTATCCTCCGGCTTTGCAACCGGCGAAGTTGAAAAAAGTGTTGTTGATGCCTCCGAGATAGAACAACCAGACATAATCATTGTTGAAGGGCAAGGAGCGTTGAGTCATCCTGCATTTACTTCATCAAGCGCGATCATAAGGGGGGCAATGCCCAATGCATTAATTATCCAGCATCCCCCAAAAAGAAAGTACTTTTGTGATTATCCGGCAATACATATGCCTACATTAAAAAGTGAGATAGAACTTAATGAGCTCTTCGCAAGATCAAAGGTCATTGCCATTACAATCAACCATGAGGATATGACTGATGATGAATTAGAAAACATAATCGTGGAATATGAAGATCGCTATAAACGACCTACTACAGATGTCTTAAAGTATGGATGCGATAAACTTATTAAAACCTTATTCAAGGAATTTCCGGAACTGTCAAAATGAATGTATCTGATATAGTAACTCCAAGAATAGAGATAGATCTCGGGAAAATTGCTCATAATGCGAAAACCTTGAATAAACTTTATGGTTCAAAAGGGATCTCCATTACTGGTGTCACAAAAGTGGTTTGCGGAGATCCTAAGATCGCTGATGTTTTGGTAAAAAGTGGAATCAGCATTCTTGCTGATTCAAGAATCGACAATATCTGGAAGATGCGTAAAGCTGGCATACAAGCTCAATTTCTCCTACAAAGAACACCCATCCCTAGCCAAACCGAATTAGTTGTAAGGTATACAGATGTTAGCCTTAATACAGAGCTTTCAGTAATCAAAGGACTTTCAAGGTCAGCAGTAAAACAGGGCATCACACATAAGATCATATTAATGGTTGAGCTGGGAGATTTAAGAGAGGGACTGCTGCCATCGGATTTAGAAAACACGGTTAAAGAAATAATCATTCTGAAAGGAATTGAGTTTATAGGTGTAGGAACAAATCTGGCCTGTTTTGGAGGTATTGAACCTGATGAGGAAAAGATGGAATATTTATCTACAATCGTCAAAAATATTGAAGAAAAGTTCGGACTAACATTAGAGTTTGTTTCCGGTGGAAACTCAGCCAATTATAGTTGGTTTATATCCACAAAAGATATTGGAAAAATTAACAATCTACGATTAGGAGAGTCGATATTTTTAGGTTGTGAAACCCTATATAGAAAACATATACCAAATTTATTCACAGATGCATTTACACTAATTACAGAGGTCATTGAATCAAAAATTAAACCATCTGTACCATATGGAAATGTTCATCAGGATGCATTTGGAAATACCCCAAAGTTTCAGGATCGTGGTCAAATAAGAAGGGCTATATTGGGAGTTGGTTTACAGGATGTTTTAGTTTCCGGTCTAACTCCTATGCTAGATATCGACATTTTAGGAGCAAGCAGCGACCATATCATCGTTGATGCAAAGCAAATTGAATTAAACGTAGGAAATGGAGTTTCATTTAACCTAAATTATGGGGCTTTACTCTCCTCGATGACCTCTCCATATGTGATTAAAAAATATAAATAGTATTATGACTGCTGAAGAATATTGCGAATTAGTTGAACGATTAGACCGCTTCCAAAAGCAACTTATTTCAACTATTATCATTAAAGAGGACCACTCTCCGTTAATCAGCTTAAAAAAATCAAATTTTAATTTAGTGTTTGAACCATCTTTTTACAAGGGTTACAAATATATGGTTAGAGAATTTATTTTTGAAAAAATAGGACGAATAAGCAAAATTTTGGATAAGGAAGATAAAAGATTAATCATTCGTTCCGTATGGAGAGGTTTTGCACACCAAAAACTTTTGCGGGATAGAAGAATTAAGGTTATGACAAAAGAACATCCCAATAAATCATTAAAAGAGATTAATAAAATAGTTTCATATTTCATTGCTCCTGAAAAAGAATCAATGCACTCTAATGGTGGAGCTGTGGATGCACTAATCTATGATTTGGAAAAAGATTGTGTTCTGGACTTTGGAAATAATGACGGACTGCATTTAGAACTTAATAAAACCTGCTATCCATTTCATCCTGACATTACATCACAAGTGAGAAAAAACAGAGAGCTTCTTATCAATCTCTTTAAGAAAGAAGGTTTTGTAGTTGATCCTAAGGAATACTGGCATTTTGATTATGGAAATGTTATTTGGGCAATAGAAAAAGGAGAAAAACATGCTAAATATGACATCATTAAAGCATAAATAATCCTCGGATCATAGAGGTAATTGGTGTTATTAATTACAAGTGAGAATTAATAAACAGCACATAACGTATTAAAATTACTCCAAAACACCACCTTTTATCACCTTTAAAATTCTCTCGTAATGGGTGGAGAACAAGGATTTACTTGGTCTATTGATTTTGATTATCTGATAGGTAATTTTGATGAAATGCAAATTGACGGTGAGACATTTGAAGATGATTCAGATTATAATAGTTTTAGACTAGGTGTAGGTGTTAGATATAACTTTTAGTTAGTTTATAAACCATAGGCATATCAAATTCAGTTAATTCAGCAACTTATAAACCTCGTAATATTTAACCGATAATCAATATATTTGTGTATTACACATTGAGTGTAATTTTGAGAAATGATTAACAAAAAAGATAAAATAGAAATTGAATTTTTAGACCACGTGGCAATTCGAGTAATGGATTTAGAAGCCTCTGCAAAATGG
>JAPYPM010000019.1 GCA_029937635.1 Nitrospinaceae bacterium | reverse complement strand
AGAGTTCACTTTTTATATACCCGTGGGCGGTTTCAATATGGTTGATTCCTAGGTCCAATGCCATACGAGTTGTAGAAATACAGTTTTCAATGGAATCTTTAGGTAAGTGGTTTCTGGGAGGAGTCCATCCATGTTTAAATCGCATGCCACCAAGAGTGATAACAGAAATCTTCTCTTCAGTTTTACCAAATCGCCTGTATTCCATTGGGAAGGTCATAACTCATAGCATTTATAGTTGAAAATCTTTGAGTGAATAAGATGAGCTTTTGTAATGGCATTTTCAAGTAAATTTAAAGGTGATTTTTCCGATTAGCGATAAAGTATTTAAAAATTTCTATATCAATATTTAAGGAATCTAAGGAAAAAAAAAGTGACGTCGTATATAATGTCAGGACTAAAGACTTTGATCTTATTTGTTGATATTTTTACATTTTTTGAACTAAATTGAAGATGACATTTAAATTCATTCATTGTTCTGATCTACACATTGATAGCCCCTTCAAAGGGTTTTCTTCTGTGGAAGGTCCGCTAGTCGAAACCTTCCGCAAATCAACTTACCAAGCCTTTCAAAATATTGTTGAACTTGCATTAAAAGAAAACGTAGAAGCCGTTTTGATTGCTGGTGACATATACGACGGAGCTAATAAAAGTTTGGAGGCGCAACTTAAATTTCGTCGTGGATTGCAGAAACTTTCTGAGGCAGAGATTGATACTTTCATTGTTTATGGTAACCACGATCCTCTTGATAGTTGGTCAGCTTCAATTAAGTGGCCTAAACGGGTCCACGTATTTCCTGGAACGCAGGTAGAATGTCTCCCAGTTAAAAAAAACGGAATACTGAAGGCATATATTCATGGAATAAGTTACCCCACGCGTGACGTGAGGGGAAATTTGGCTCAAAAATTTTCTCGAGGTAATAATGACGAAATTTTTGCTATTGGTCTGCTGCATGCAAATGTGGGACATCAGTCCGGCCATGATAATTATGCCCCCTGCTCCATAGACGACCTAATCGCTGCAAAAATGGATTATTGGGCTTTAGGTCATATTCATGGTTTTCAGGTGTTGCGTGACAGTAATCCTGCCGTAGTTTATTCTGGGAATAGTCAGGCTCGGCACATGAGAGAGTCTGGCGAGAAGGGTTGTTGCCTTGTTACCTTAAACAAAGATACGGCTCCAATAATTCAATTTATACCTGTTGATGCGATTCGATACATTCAAGGTGAGGTAGACCTTACAGGAACTATTTCATTAGAGGAAGTGATACATGTCGTGCGCTCGAAGTGCGAAAATTTTGCAGACCAAACCAAACAGAGAGATGTTTTTATTAGTTTGTCGTTAAATGGAAGAACACAGGTACATTCTGAATTGAAAAGAGGAGACACGGTACAAGAACTTCAAGAAGAAATCAGAACTTATTTTCAAGGACGAACGTCTTCGATTTGGTTGACTCTAAAATTAGATACTGCGGGTATCTACGATATTGAGTCTCTACGAAAGGGAAAAGATTTTATTGCTGACTTTGTCAACCTCTTTGAGTTAGAAGGGAAGGAAAAATCTTTCGCAGATTTAAAAGAAGTGCTTAAACCAGCATTCGAAACTTGGCAAGGTGAAAAATATTTAAACAATCTATCTGCTGAAGAAATGAAGGATATTTTAGTTCAAGCAAAGTCCTTATGTCTGGACAAACTATTGAAATAAATTGTCATTAAAATAATAATTTAGATAGTTTTTTAATCGTTGGGAAAATAGATGGAAATTAGAGAAATTCAAATTGATGGGTTTGGAATTTTTTCTGCTAGAAAATTGAAAGGCCTGTCTTCGGGGCTAAATATTATCTATGGTCCCAATGAATTTGGAAAAACTACGTTGCTTGAGTTTATAAGATGCGTGTTGTTTGGTTTTCCCGGGAAGAACCAAAGAGTAAATCAGTACACTCCGGTTAATGGAGGTCGTTTGGGTGGGGGGTTGCAATGTGTTTTAGCATCGGGGCAATTAATCTCAATTGATAGGCAATCAGATAAAAAAGATGGCCCTGTAATCCGCACGGATTCGACAGAAAATCAGGGGGAATCATATCTTAATTCTCTTTTAGGATACGCCACTAAAGAGGTTTTTAAAAACCTTTATGCATTTACTATTGATGAACTACATGACATACAAAGCTTGCGAGGTGAAGAAATTAAGAACCGTATCTATGGTGTGGGAATGGGGTTAGGGGATGTGTCTTTGGGGAAAATAGAACAAGAGATAGACAAATCCTGTTTAGAGATATTTAAGCCTAGAGGGCAGTGTCGAATGCGGGGGATCCTTGGTGAAATAAATGAAGTTGAAAAAGAGATAATGCAAGTTCAAAAAAATCTTGGCAAGTATAATGAATTAAATAATACGTTGTCCCAGATGAATGATGAGAAAAATAAAAAGATCAAGGAAATAGACAAAGTCAATTTAACAAAGAAATTGCTTGAAACTCAGCAAGAACTATTCCCAGTGGTTGTGGAAGTATTAATTGCCGAGGAAGAAGTTAGCCAAATGAAAACTATTTCTAATTTTCCTGAAGATGGGATGCATATATTATCGTCTATTCAAGTAGATAGAAAAAATTTACTTAAACAAATCAAAGAAGAGGAACAAGCTTATGAAGAATTAAAAATAAAATTGTGTAGCATAGTGGTGAACGATGATTTGCTGGCATGTGAAGGTGATGTCTTATTTCTTCAACAATCCCTTAATGAAATACAGTCGGTCATTAAAGACGAGTTGAAAGTGAAAAGTGAAAGACGAAATATAAGTGCGCAAATCATTATTGATCTTAATGCTATTGGACAAGGATGGACGGAAGAACAAATCAGTGGATTTGAGTTGTCAGAGTTGGAAAAAAAAGAAATCCAGGAATATTATAATAAGTTATCTGAACTTAGACAGAATGAAAGTAGTACGAAAGACAAACTAAATTTACATCAAGAACAGAAAAGAGCCAATAAACCAGAGCCAAAACCACCTCTTTCTCAATTAAAGCGTGTTTTCCCATACGCATTGATCGGGGTTGGTTTTTTTGGTTTGGCAGTTGGTGGAGTTTTGGTTGATTATGTTTTTCTTGGGGCAGGACTAGTTATGGTCGGTTTGGGAGCACTATTTCGAAATAAAATACTAATTGAAATGCAACCGGAGGATGAACCTGAAGATAGTTTAGAAGTCTCGCTCGTGAAACTCATGGAGGATGCCAGTAAAAAAAGAGAAGAAATTTTTAATGAATGGTCTTCATGGCTTGGTGAAAGAGGCCTTGATCGACACTTGAGTCCGCTAGCCACAGAGAAGATAGGTGATAAGGTGTGTGCCCTTAAAGTTAGAATGGTGCAAAGAGAAAGCATTGATGAGCGGCTTGACGAGATGTCTAAAACGATAGGAGAAGTTTCAAGCCGCATAAGTAAAGTCGCTCCTTTTTTGAAAAACTTTATTGTGGATAGTAATATTCCGACAAGTATACAGGTGATTTATCGTCACTTTGATGAGACTCGTGTTTTAAGGGAAAAAAAGGAAAATTTGGAAGCTCAACTGCGGGGGATCAATGAAAAAATAAACACATTGAAGAGGAAAGTAGAGGAAAAAAATAGTGAGATGTCAGAATTCTTAAGGTCAGTTGATGTGGTGGATGAAGATAGTTTTATTGAGAAAAATAAAACTATCGAAAGGCAAAATTACTTAGATAAAACTATTGCAGAGAAAAAAGAATACATTCAACTGCGAGTTGGTTTAGGAGATTCTTATTATAAATTCATTGAATCTGTAAAATCAAGCAGTCAGGAAGAAAATCATCAGAAATTAGACGGTGCTTCGAAAAGATTGAGTGAGTTAAACATCGAGAAAGACCAATTGCTTCAGACTATAGGAGAAACAAAGACTCAGGTTGATTATTTAGTAAATAATGAAGATATGTCAAAACAACAGACTGAATTAGAGATTGGTCGACAAAAAATTAGAGAGTGCGGTAAGGAGTGGGCTGTTGGTAAAATTGCTCTTCATATGTTGGACCAGGCCAGGAAAAAATATGAAAAGGAGCGGCAACCTGAGGTGATAAAAGCAGCCGAGGGAATATTTGGCTACGTGACAAAGAAGAGTTACTCTAGAATATTTAAACCGATGGACTCGGAAGATATTTTTATTGTTGATAAAAATGAGCAAGTAAAAGGTTTGCTAGAGATGAGTCGTGGCACAAGAGAACAATTATACCTTGCTCTTCGGTTTGGTTTAATAGAGGAATTTGAAAAACGAAGCGAGCCACTGCCACTAGTTATGGATGATATTTTTGTTAACTTTGACGAGAATCGCAATAGTCAAATGCTAGATAAAGTTTTACAATTTTCCAAAAAACGACAAGTTATAGTTCTTACCTGCCACAAGGGTGTCTTTGATGCTTATTCTTCCTTGGGCGCAAATGCGGTGACAATCTTATGACGATTTTTCCCCCTGTAGAACAACGAACGAATAGTTTGAGTATTTTTCTACTGGGAATAATTTTATTTTTTCTTTCCTCGAGTGAATCTTTTGCTAGTCCCCCTAATAAATTTAATCAACTGGTACTTGCTAAGAACTCTTTGGAGAATAAGTTTGGTGTACGTTCCGTTGAATGCTTTCCATTTAAAGAAGATATTGGGTTTACAGAAGACCAAATTCAGTTTATAGAGCAATGCTATGTTGGTGTCCAACTTTTCGCATCGGCATTAGATAAGATACCTAAGGTTGAAATTTTTTCAATTGGTATTAGTACTCGATTTTTGAGGACTGGCGGATTTAATACAATTTTGATTCCGTGGGATGCTCCTTTAGAAGAGGTAGTATCTTTTTTAGGTGAGAAAATATCAAAAGAAAATCAAAAGCTCTTTTTGGAAGAAATATCAACTCTAAAACATAAAATAAATAGGAAGTTTAGAATTTTTTCTTTGTATTGCTCCCAGCAAATTTCTAATGAACAATGTATGTTCGGATATAGTCGCTTGGCATCAATCGAGACTACTCCGAATCCAAAGCCAACCAAGTGGCAGGAAATAGTAATGGGTAATAGTCAGGGTTTAGGAAAGGATTCCCATTCATTCAGAATAAAATATAATTCCTCTCCAAAAGAAATGCTTAATGCTCTTCAGCAAGATCCACAAAGAGTGTGGCTTCCTAGAAAAAAAATGTACGAAAATATCAACTCAAACCATAAACAAGATTTTGTAAAGCGACTTCAGGTTGCTACATATTTTTGTTCCACTGAATTAACGGAGAAAAAATGTTTAGATGGAGTAGCAACTTTGAATGAAGTCAGTAAAAACCAAGATATGCGTATGAAGCCGTGGGGTGAAGTTTCTATAGAAAAATATAATACGTTTATTAAGGATGACTTTGATGTTTCTTTTCGGTTTGATCTTCCGTTGGATAAGTTTGTGAAATATTTTTCTTCGAAAGAAAATCGGGTAGAGGCAACAGATAATGCTGTTCTTGCTGAAAAACTTGAGAAGCGGACCTTGAATAACTCTAGTGGTCTTCGTACGGTATGTGACCTCGAAGGAATGCGCTCAAAATTATGCGTAAAAGCTTTTAAAAACTTCATAAGATTTGTGTCGGGGAAACGCGACTATAGAGTAAAGAGGCCATGGACAAATGTCATGTTCGTTGATGGGACACAACTTGCTCGTGTAAACTTCGCTTTAAATTCATCGGCACGTCATTCGTACATTTATATAGATGCTGGAAGTGGATTGGAAGAATTTAGGTCTCACCTGATGAAATATGGGAATTAATATTTTTTTAGGTTTGCCCGTTTGGGGTTAGTTTGGGGTGTGGCTTTTGATTTAACTCCAAAATTTTAAGATTATAGAAAAAAGTTACAGAATAAAAACTATCGTGGAGATTTTTAAAAATATTAGACTTAAATTCATAATCAATAGTTATTCAACTTGATTATGAATTAATTAGAAAGAGTGTTTGTGAGTTTTTCTATAGCCTAATCATACTTATATTGTATTAGATAGTTTTTCTTAAAATTTATTGGAAAAGGTATGTTGAAAAAAAACCCAGAATACGATCAGACCCGTGTGGAATTCGAGGATGAATGGTCTAGGAATAAAATAGAAGATTTAATACTTACTAATGACTACAAACGTGCTCGTCAAGAAAGAAATTTATACGAGAATTACTTACCCAAAGGTGGACTAATTCTAGAGGCAGGTTGTGGATTGGGTCCTAAAGTTATATATTTTAAAAAAAAAGGGTTTCGTGTTATTGGTGTTGATTTTGTTTCATCTGCACTGAAAAGGCTTAAACAGTTTGACCCCTCGACTAACCTTGTAGCTTGTGATATTCATGATTGTCCATTTCCTGATGATTCTTTTGAGGTTTACCTGTCCTATGGGGTTGTTGAACACTTTCCTCATGGTTCTCAAGATGCAATTAAAGAAGCATACCGAGTTTTAAAAAAAGATGGAATTATTCTGATGATGGTTCCTGCTGAAAATTTTCTGAGTCGGTTCATTCATAACCCAAATAACTTTCTCAATAGACTTCGGAAAAATTTATTAGTTCGTAAAATTTTTAATAAGCCTAAACTTGATGATTCGATGGAACATGACTTATATATGAAACTGCACACCAGACAGGAGATGAGTGATATTTTAAAAAACGTGGGATTTAAAGTTATGGTTGAAGAACCAGTTGGTCATAGCTTTTCGCTATTTATGTTGTCTGAAATATTTCAGAAAGATTCCTTGGGACAGACAAATGCTTTGGCTGAAATGTTGGGAGAATTATTAAAACGAATGTTTCCTTGGGAAACAGCCAATCATCTCCTATTTGTTGGGGAAAAATGATATCTATATAAAGACTACAAATACCCCCCCCATTTTTTTAAAAAATAAATCACGAAAACTTTGGAAGTATCTTTTTTATCTATTCTTATAGAGTATGTAAAAGAATGGTTACAGAAGAATAAGTATTGATCCCCTTATAAGTATTGAGTAGAAACAACTTCAGTTAGGTAAAAAAAGAAAGAGAAATATACTTTAGGGAAAATGCCTGGGAAAGAAATCGAACCGCTGATACGAGGATTTTCAGTTACCGTGTCCATAATTAAACTATTGTTTTTAAACGATTTATTTTCATAATTTTTAATTGAACAGAGATTGAACATAGTTAAAATTTTAAAGGTTCAGTTTTGAATTTTTAAATTCCTCTAGATAATAACCAACTTTTCATCAAATCTGGGTCTATAGATTGATACCAAAGATTGTCAGTATTAAGTCTTTTCTCTTTATGTAACTTGTAATATCTCTTTAAAGCTTTATCCTTCCACCAATCTAAATTGTAGTCATATCCTTTTTTAATACGGTCATTCAATTCCAGTTTTGTTTCTTTGATATCTCCACATAGAAACTCTTTACCATTGTCATAGAAAGAACAAAAATAAACTCCTCGTTTGAGTTCACTCCTATACTTGTTGGAGTCAATATCAAGGTATCTGAATATTAACTGAATTATCTTTTGTTTTGGTGAAGATTTACTTATGACTTCTTCATACTCTTTTGTATGATTTTTCTTTAACCAGTTTGACCAGAATCCATATATTTCATCATCAGGTTTTAGATAAACAATACCTTTACTCTCACCAAGACCTTTCCAAATAGGAACTCCATCATACAAAGAGAATTGTCCAAATAAAGATGTAGTAGTCATACCTACTAAAGTATCTTTATATTTCTTTTTCCATAGATCTCTTATGGGTGATGTAGTGGCAACTAGTGACATTAGTTTTCCACCAAGACCGTTATAACCGAATGGTTGAACTGATACACAAGAACTCATAACAGCTGTATTATTCAGTTTTCCTTTTTTATATTTATCGACTTCATTCCATCCTATAAAATCATCTCTATTTTCTAGTGAGGTGAAATCAGAAGCTATTGTTAAAACACCAAGGTACTTCCCAGTAGGTTTATCTATTACGATACATTTTAATAATCGTCCAGGATTCGGTGTGTATTCCATCGAATGAATGTTTTGGCGGAGAATATTAAATGCATCGTTATTAGTTTTATCAACAAATATGATTTCAGGTTCAATCTTCTCAATTTCACTTGTTGTGGTCTTCTTATTTTTCCAATTACCAACATTCCAAAGATTTCTCTCAACCGTATTAATGAGTTTCTTATTCAGTTTTGATTTTTCAACTTCAAGATATTTTTTATAGAGAACACTTTCACGGTTATCTAGGTTCTTTAAGAAATCAAGATTTTCTATAAGTTCTAATCTTTTATCCTCTCCATTCTTTAAATTCTCAATACAGAATGGATAAGATTTGGAAATGGTTTCATTGATTAATTGTTTTGATGGTTGATAATCTTTAAGCAGTTTTCTAAATCTATTCTTAAAATTATCTTCTTTTGAGACTTTTTCTGATTCATTAGTGATATGTTTCTTTCTAACAATTTCATATCCTTGATGAACTGATAATTCTCCACAATCAATTCTTTCTAATATCTTAGGATCGTAGTTGGCTATTGATTTAATCTTTTTGAGTTGAGTGGTGGATAAACCAAGTTTCTTTGAAACTTCAATAATAGTTCTCATTCGTTTTCCATTTCGTACAATGGATTTCGAACCACGACCTATATTAGTTCTTAATTCTTTTTCAAGAAACCTTGATTCATTTAATATGTCGGTGACAGATTTAACCCGATGTCTGTTAAATTCGATCAAAGAGATAATGTCATTTTTTGGTTCTAAAACTCTTACATCACATTCTGACCACCCTAATCTCTTAATAGCATAGAATCTCCTATGACCTGAAATAAGAGTATTTTTTTTATTAACGACAATTGGTTCTAGTTGACCATGAGTTTTTAATGATAGTTCTAAGTCGTCAATCTCAGTAACAGAATAGATTTGATCATTGATGGGATTTGGTTTTATCTCATTAGTTGATAGTTTCAAGGTGAAACTCCAAAAAAGATAATATTAATATAGGGACAAATTTGTCCCCATATGGAGTATAGCAGAAAAAAGAATTAGAAACTGTTTAAATTCATTTGAGAATTTACCTTTTTCAAACACTTTAAGACGTTTCAAACCCTTTGATATATCTAGATTGACTATTCTTTTCTTTTTTATATATTTCTGTTTAGTCATAAGTATTAATCTAACTTTACGATCTCTAACTGTGTGTCTTCTGATAGTGTCTTTAATTTTTAATTCAATACGAATAAACCTTTTTAAATCATACCGGAACATCAAAAGAGGAGTTGAAATGAAAAAAATACCTGTAGACCAATAATCTGATCTACAGGTATTTTTTAAATAGAGATGAGCGTCTCTAGATGTTGTTATGATTTTGGCACACCTTAATTCATTAAGCAAGTGATAAAAGAGTATTAATTAAAAAAAATAAAGGAGAAACAAATGGTTTTAAATAAAACCGATAAACAAAAAGATGTACAACAGGTTATAATTGTTTTACAAAACCAATTTTGAGAAAATAGATAGTTTTAGTTCTCAACTAGAACTCAAAAGATCTCAGTTCATTCGTAAAACTAAAAAACAATATATTCGTGAATACCAAAAAAAGTTGAACCTAGATTAACTTTATGAAAGTCCGGGGGTTGACTTGAGACTGAATTCGATAGTTTCACTTCAACCCTAATTCCATTCTCGTAGAACCGATTTAAAACACTTTTTGTGAATCCATATCAAAATAAATCATACGAAAAAACCTCTCAAAATATCGTATTTGAGAGGTTCACAGGAAATTCTATAAATGGTAATATTTCAATAAAATGAGTCAAAATATTTACTTTTTATACTTTCTAAATCATAGATTCTTGTTGAATATGTAGAAGAATGATTAAGGGGAAATCAGTATTAATTCCCTTATATGAATTCAGTAGAGACAATTTCAGGTAGGTACAAAATCAAGAAAATATATTTTAGTGAAAGTGCCCAGGAACGGAATCGAACCGCTGACACGAGGATTTTCAGTCCTCTGCTCTACCGACTGAGCTACCTGGGCATTTTCACTAATCTCTTATATTTTAGATAGTTAATCTTGAATTTTCTTATTTGGAATTAAAAAGTTGGTCTGTTCAATATTGAGTTTCTAATTCGAAAAACAGAAGAATATACCTCAAATAATAACATAAGTCATTTTAATTAAAAACAGATGTCATTTTATTTTTTTTGGTGTTCTTGATTTTAGTATGATAGACAACATTTTCATACTAACTGTCCGTTATATTGAACAAAAGTTCTTTTGAATAATCAATAATAGACACCTTTAAGTTTATATTTTATTCCAAACTTTTAGTATGTTGTTTTTAACCATTTTGATGTTGCCAGTAGATAGGTATGTAATCGTCTTGAACAGACTTTGTAAAGTTGAAGGGAAAATAACCACCCAAATATAACTAGAATTGAAGGGTGAGTCCAGTTTTTCGCAGAATTGTACAGGATAAAAAAAACGATAGACATTATTTTTATAAACAACAAAAATTATATATTTAAATAGATTATAGGTTTTTTACTGGAGTGAATTTACCTTGGACAGGTTATTTGTAAATCCTCTACTCTGTTAACTAAGATACCGTTCTAGGTATTTCAAAAAAAGTTTCGAAAATGAAGGAAGACAAATACCTTAATCACTAAATAGATTCAATGAATATCCCTTTTTATATAGTTGAATAACTATGTAATTAACAACAAAACCCGCCGTTTTATTTTTTTTTTGTTATAATTCAAACAATACTAAAGTGAGTGTGAGTTAGAAAGTATTGTTACTTCATAATGGGGAATGGAATCCGCCAATGTTAGTTCTTACAAGAAAAGTCGGTGAAAGCATTCAAATTAATGATGATGTGAAAGTTACCGTTATAGAAATAAAAGGGAAAAATATTCGTTTAGGAATAGAAGCTCCAAAAACTACCAAGGTTTACCGCGAAGAGGTTTTTCTTAAAATTCAAGAGGAAAACAAAAAAGCCTCCTCCACTCCGGATAGATTTGATCCTGGGCAAATTAACGATTTTATTTCTGACAATTTGAAAAAATGAAATACGAAACCGCACGTTTCGGTTCTATAGAAATTCAGGACAAAGATATTCTTCTTTTCCCAGGTGCTTTGTATGGTTTTGACCAGGAAAAAGAGTTTGTCATTCTCCCTCTTGATCCTAAGGTTGAAAGCCCTATGGAGTGGTTACAGTCATTGAGGTCTCGGGAGTTGGCTTTTATTGTGACGGATCCATTTTTATTTGTACCTGAATATAAAATGGTTTTAAGTGATAACGAAATGAATCAACTTAAGATTGAATCAATGGAATCGGTTGCAGTTCGTGTTATCGTCACTATACCTAAAGTCCATAGTGAAATGACAGCCAATCTGGTTGCCCCATTAGTAATTAATCAGAAAAACCGTCTGTCTAAACAAGTTGTCCTCACAAGTACTGAGTATGATACTAAACATTCCTTGATATCCTCAAAAAATAAAAAGGTATCTGGTTAGATATTTTTTTAGATAGTTGAAAATTGCTCAATATAATTTTTTTGAGTATATTTTTTAAATCGTTTGGGATGTCAGTAGTATCTAATCTGTTAGGAGTATCCTTGTGATTTTCTTTGCCGCCTATTTGTTGAAAATTCAGATAGGCGGTTTTTTTACGCAAAAATTAAGGAGGTGATTGGATTATGGCATTTAAAGAGGAACTAGATCTGCTCTTAAAAGGTATAACAGAAGAAGCAAATAACTATAAAAAAGCTGAGAACAAAGAGGGCGAGAAGGAAGCCCTTAAAGATATGCTCGATATTTTTATGAGGGGAACACAAAGCGTGAGGGAACACATTGATAGGTATAACGAGCGCCGTTTTAATCGGTAACTCAATTTTTTTTAAGAGACTTTCTAGTTTGCACAAAGTGGGAGTTTTACCTTTTTGGAATTGCTACTTTTTTTTAAGGTGCGACAAGAATTCATGTGAGATTCCCATAATTTTGCGGCTGACTCGTCATCTACATTATTTTTTACGAAATCAATCTCTTTAAGACTAATCAGTGTTTTAGATTGAAGTATAGCCCTGAGACCCTTGAGGCTGATTTGATTATTAAATAGGTCAAGCTTTTTTAAGTTGGCTAGGTAAGGTGACGTAGCAATAGCTATGGCACCCTTATCGCCGATTTTATTGACGCTTAAATCTAGAGAAGTTAAATTAGATAAATTGCTTGAATCAACGAGTAGAACTACCCCTTGATCCCCGACATTATTTTGCATCAGATTGAGCTCTTTCAGCTTATTGAAATTTGCGCCACGTGCTAACATTTTTATTCCTTCGGGCGAAATTCCATTGTCCCATAGAGAGAGAAATTCTAAGTTCTTGAATGTATTTGATTGAGTTATAACACGAACACCTTCATCACCGAGGTTATTACCTTTTAAGGCCATACTCACAACATTTTTAAGTGCGGGTGTTTCTGCCATAACAGCGATTCCCTTGACTCCTATTTGTGACCCATTAAGGTTAATACCTTTCCCATCAGGACTGGTTCTTTCTTTAATATGAGCTGGAATATCTGCAGGTGGTCCCTTGGGACGTCCATAACCGTGATGTCCTTTTCCTCCTTGTTTTTTTGCATCTTTACTCGGTTCATGTTCTTTTGATTGGTATCCGGAAACTGGTAGAGTGAAGAAGATGGTCATTACAATTAAAATTAAAAATTTCAAAAAGTGTTTCATAACGTAAGTTTTCCTTATTAGATCATTCCGGTTTTGCGTGCATATTCAAAAATATTTCCAGCTTTTACAATCTCAACAACCTCCCCAAGAGGTTGGAGTTTGAGTGTTTGACCGGAGGAGTTATTGGTCAGTTTTCCAGCTTCTAGATTGATTGTCAAACTATCCCCGGTAGTGATGTTATTAAGAAGTTTGTCTAAAGTTTCAAAAGGGATAAAAAACCCACCATCTACAGAGTTGCGATAAAAAATACGAGCATAAGATTTCGCAACAATAGCTTGAATCCCAGCTATTTTAAGACACGCTGGTGCATGTTCCCGCGAAGACCCACAACCAAAATTTTTCCCTCCAATTATTATAGTATATTCTGATTCAAATTTTCCTTCATGCACGAAGAGTTTGTTTCCTTCAGGCAGTCCAGCTCCAATTTTTGGAACTCCTGACAGAGCAAATTTCCCGTAGTTTTTTTTCTCTTCAGGGTCGCTTAAGCTATATACTAGATGCTCAGCCGGTATGATTTGGTCAGTATCTATATCATCTCCTAAGACATAGGCTCTTCCTGTAATAATTTGTTTCATTTTTTTAGCTTACCTTGACTAGTTTTTAGTTTAGCATCTCTCGTGGGTCGGTAATTCGTCCTGTCAAAGCAGATGCGGCGGCTGTATATGGTGAAGCGAGGTAAACTTCCGATTGTTTAGACCCCATTCTGCCAGGAAAATTTCGGTTTGTTGTGGAGACTACGACCTCCGTTCCATGGGTTCTTCCGAACGTATCTTTAGGGCCACCTAAGCATGCTGCGCAAGATGCATCGCCTATTTCACATCCGGCTTCTTTGAAAATATTTAATAGAGTCTTGCCATTTAATGTTTTACATTCTAGATCTTTAAATACCTCGGTCGTGGCTGGAACAATAAACGTATTAACAGCTACTTTTTTGCCATAGAGAATATTTGCTGCAGCAAGAAAATCGGTATACTTGCCGCCCGTACAAGAACCAATATAGGAACGATCTATTTTTATGTCGCTACATTCTCTAACAAGAGCTTTGTTGTCGGGTGAGTGAGGTTTGGCAACAACTGGCTCCATAGCTGAAGCGTTATAAGTTTTCTTGAAAAAATAGTTCGCAGCTTGGTCTGAATGATAAGTCTTATAAGGTTTGTTAGTTCGTTTATTGACATACTTAAGGGTAACTTCATCTGCCTCAATAACAGCATTTTTCCCTCCAGCTTCAATGGCCATGTTACACAGCGTCATGCGTTCTTCCATAGAGAAGTTCATGATTGCGTCTCCTGCCCATTCCATTGTGCGGTATGTTGCTCCATCGACACCTATATCACCAATGACCTGCAAAATGATATCTTTAGCCATTATGTAGTCTGGGAATTTACCAGTAAATTCAAATTGCATAGTTTCAGGCACTTTAACCCACAATTTTCCTGTGCCGAGAATAAAAGCTGCATCTGTATTACCTATGCCAGTAGAAAACATACCGAACGCTCCAGATGTGCAAGTATGGGAGTCAGTCCCAAAAAGTACTTCTCCTGGTCTATTGTGTCCTTCTTGAGCTAAGGCGATGTGACAAACACCCTTGTAATTTTCTGTTCCTACATCATAATAGTAAGGGAGATTTTGCTCAGAGACGAATTCTCTCAGAATATCTATGTTGCGATTGGCATGTTTATCTGAGGTGAAGATGTAGTGATCGGGGATGATAACTACTTTTTCTGGATCAAATACTTTAGCATTTTTCCCAAACTGTTCTTTAAAGATGCTTATGGTGCCAGGTCCACAGACATCATGTGTCATTAAAACATCTACATCCACCCAGATTGTTTCTCCTGGGATAACTTTATCTTTACCAGCGTGAGCGGCTAGAATTTTTTCAGTAATTGTCAGACCCATTTAAGAAGTTTCCTTATAATTATGATCGTATTTGAAGCGAATCTGGAGAAAGAGTCAAAAACCTTTATTTTTAGCGATTACAAGGCGCGTTAAAGCTTAGTAAGAGCTCTGGTTAAGATTACAGTTTTTTCTAGGATAAACCGAAAAGCAGTGAGAATACTATTTAATTTTTTCGTATTAGTCAAAAGTTATATATTTTTGAGAAAATTGATAGTAACAGAAACATCTTTCTAGCCTCATTTAAAAATATGTTGACACTGATTCAGGATACATTTCAAAGACTTTTCTATATTTTGCCTTTAAAGCCTCGTCAGGTGCAAATCGAAATCACTAACAGATGCAACATGGATTGCCCAATGTGCCCACGAGAGGTCCTTGATATTGAACTAGAGCATATGGATTGGGATAAGTTTATAACTGTGGTAGATAAACTAACCGAAAGAGAAAATATTACACTTACAGGTTGGGGAGAGCCGTTTTTGCATCCGCGTATCTTTGATATGATTGCCTATTGTAAAGAGGGTGGGCATCGAGTGATGATAACTTCCAATGGGCTTTTTTCAAATGAGTTGATTGTGAAAAAGGTATTAAACGCTGGGCTTGATGAGATTACTTTTTCAATAGATGGGATTGAGGATAATAATGTTTCAAACGGGCATACTAGTAATAAAGTATACGAAAACATAGAGAAAGTGGCGAAGCTTCGAGAAATCGGGAAACCATCAATTCGTCTCCAAGCTACTCTTCATGAAGGATGTGAGAAAGATTTATATAATGTTATAAAGTTTGGAGCACGTATCGGTGTTGAAGCAGTAAACGTAGGTCGTATTGATCGTAAATATGCACCTGAGTTAAAGCGCCCCAGTCAAATCGAAGAGGAACGTATTTTCTCTGAAGCAGACCGGATAGCTAGTGATTGTGGTATCCGCCTTGACTGGCTTCAGTATGCAGTTGGTACAAGGATGGTTCGATTTTTTTATCGACTTCTAAGGAAAAAACTTCACCGATCTGGGAAATACTGTCTTAAGACATTCGACTATGCCTATGTGAGTCGCGAGGGTAACGTTACTCCTTGTTGTCTTTTACCAGACGTGAAAATGGGTAGCCTGCTTAAGGGCGACTTGCAATCTATCTGGCAAAATGAACAGTTTAACCATTTCAGAAAAAACTATCGGGATACCTGTGAATCCTGTGATTTGTGGGTCATTGATCAAGTAGAATCTGACCAACTAGTCAATAAAAATAAAATAGCATCTCAGGTGTCTGTGTAATTTCTTTTCCTACCCTTAAAATCTAACCACCAATTTCTCACCTTCCACCGATGACATTTAAAGAAAATTTTTTTATTCGGGAAAGCACTTAATTTTTTTATAAACGAATAGTCTATTCTAATTTTAATGCCAATCCTCGTTAGAAGCGATCCTATAGTCACCATTTTAGGGCTGGTTGCAACCTTCAGCTAATTCATTTATTGTAGTTTACACGCTCCCGGTAAATTTGGTTATCTGTAGTCATATTAGACGCTTTCCTTGATTAACATTTTAGAAAAATTATGAAAATAACTGAAGGCACTCCTAATATAATTGTCGATCGCCGTCCTTTGATATTGGTGATTCTTGACCGTATGCGTCGAGAAATCCTGCTGGTTATTTTTTTTTCTACGTTTTTCTTTTTAATTTCACTGGAAGGACCTCAAGATTTATCACGTGAAGGTTATAAAGTTTTATGCGTTTTTTTCCTTTGTGTCAGTTTGTGGACAACCAACCTAATCCCGCTTTCGATTACCAGTCTGCTTGCAATTGCTACGATTCCGATGATGGGAATCATGAACGCTTCAGACGTATATTCATTTTTTGGTAATAAAGCAGTATTTTTTATTCTAGGTGTGTTTATTTTATCTGCTGCGATGATTGCTTGCGGTCTGAGTACGCGTATTTCGATATGGGTGATAGATAATTGGGGTGCAAGCCCATCGCGCTTATTAATGGCGATTTATTTTTTAAGTGCCTTTAGTTCTTGTTTTATGTCTGAACACGCTGTGGCAGCAATGATGTTTCCTATTGTCTCAGAAATTGTGAAGACGCTTGATCTGAGTAATAAAGACTCCGTTTTTGGGAAGGGTATGTTTTTTGCCCTGGCTTGGGGATGTATCATCGGAGGCACTGCAACAGTATTTGGTGGTGGGCGTGTTCTGCTTGGTGTGGAGATTCTCGAAAAGACTACGCACACCATGAGTATTGGAATTTTAGAATACACTCAATTGAGTTTTCCTCTTGTTTTTATACTTTTTATCTGTGGTTGGGTTGTTCTTAAACTATTTTTCCCACCAGAGATTACGGATATAGAGCCCGTACACCAGATA
>JAPYPM010000327.1 GCA_029937635.1 Nitrospinaceae bacterium | reverse complement strand
TTTTTTATTTAAAACCATCTACAAAAATCAACCCACTGTCAATTGAAGCACACAATAATCTCGCCAATATCTACGGCGAAGTAAAACAACCTGAATTAGCCATTTCTCAATATAAAAAAGCATTAGAAGCTAATCCTAATAGTACACAAACTTTTTTCAATCTTGCCCAAACTTATACTGAGCTTTCCAAGACAGATCTTGCAATTGAATCCTTACTACAGGTAATACAAATCGAACCCTCATTCAATCAAGCTCGCAGACAACTAGTTAAGATTTACCTCCAAAAAGAAAAATTTATTAGTGCTCTATTACACCTTAAAAAATTAACGACTACAAATGCTAATGATATTAATGCCCACATCTCTATGGGAAAAATTTACAACAAGCTTGGTAATTTCAAGTTAGCAATTGATGTAGTTAACCCAATTGTTTCACGCAACCCTGACAACATTCAAGCTCGAGAAATCTTGGCAGAGATTTTTTATAACACTGGGGATCTTGATCATTCTATTGCAGAGTACAGACGTATCTTGGAAAAAAACTCTAACTATCTTCCGTCTTATATCCAATTGGGGTGGATTTATTATCGCAAGGGGGAATTCCAAATGGCTACCGCCTGGACTAAGCGAGGCTTGAAATTAGGGACTCGTTCTCCCCAACTTGATTCACTGGCCAGCATGAACCTAGGTTTATATTTCTGGTTGAATAACGACTATGTAGAAGCTAAAAAATGGTATCGCAAAGCGATGCAAGGAGGATCAAAAAATACATTAAATGGGATTCTAGCGGACCTAAAGAATACCGCTCTTCTTTTTCCAAAAAAAACTGCAGTAGATTTTTTTTCTGGTTGGGTATACATGGAGACTGGAAAGAAAAAAATGGCCTTACCTCACTTAACTCAGTTTTTAACCCACGCTACTGAGAACGAACTCTCCAATGAAGCAAGGGGCATGCTTGGTCAAAAAATACCGTTAGTTAACGAGAATACTACTAACTCCAACAATAATTCATCTTTAGAGAAACACCCTCCAAAAAATATGGTTTTTGTATCTAGTGGTTTTTTTATTATGGGATCTAATGATCATGGTGAAGACGAAGCTCCTGAACATAAAACATATCTAGACTCGTACTATATTGACCGCTACGAGGTGTCGGCAAATGATTTTTCTCTATTTCTAAATGATGTTAATAACGAAAATGGATACTATCTTAATAACCAATATGGAACTCTTTTTTATAATGGAAAATACCAAGCTAGGAAAGGTTTCGAAAACTATCCAATCAACAATGTCAAATGGAAGGGTGCCTATGAATACTGCCGATGGAAAGGAAAGCACCTTCCTACAGAGGCCCAGTGGGAAAAAGCTGCAAGGGGTAAAGATGGAGAAATATACCCATGGGGCAACAAACCGCCATCTCACAATCTCGCCCGTTATCGTCAAGTCTGGACGAAAGAAATTAAACACCATGTAATGGTCCCGGTAAATTTATTTTCAGAAGGTGCTAGCCCTTATGGAGCTCATCACATGGCAGGTAATGTTAAAGAATGGGTAGACGATTGGTTTGATCGGGAGTACTATGACGAGCCTGAAAATCATATCAATCCAAAGGGCCAGATAGGGGGGGAGTATAAAGTTTTAAGAGGTGGGTCATGGCGAGATCTTACAGGGTTTATTTATTCTTCTTATCGCAATAATGCCTATCCATATTCAAGGTTGGACGATTATGGTTTTCGTTGTGCAAAAAATATTGAAACCAAAAGCGATACTAAACAATTGACAAAGCGACCCTTTCATAAGCCACCACAAATAAGATACGCAAGTTATCAAACAAAAATTGACATAAAAGACTAGGAATAAAAAATGATAGGTGCCATTGAGATACTCATCATAGCAGTCATTTTCGGAGTTATTTATGGCCGAGATGCCATTGATCGCACATGGAAGAAAAACCCCAATGAAGGAGTCGTTGAAAGCTTTGGCGAAGATGTTAAACAGTATTATAAAGAAGATCCAAAACGACTTTTTAAACTAATTGCACTTGCGCTAAGTCTTATTACCTTTATTGGAACCTTAATCTATTGGGTAATGACCAATTATGACCTAGCAAAAATGATTGGCTTAACTCAATAATTAAATCCATTGTCACGCACATGAAAACTTGGTTCACCACCTTTCAGCATTTTCCCATCAACAACCTCTCCAAAATAAACAACATGGTCCCCAGAAACCACCGCATCTGACAATCGACATTCAATATATGATACTGCATCAGTTAATATTCTAACTCCATCAAGCCCTTTTCGTGTTTTTAGTCCTTCAAAAATCGAGCCTTCATGTGATTTGAAAAAGTGTTTCATAAGACCTTTAGATTCTTTGCCGAGAACGTTAATTATAAATACCCCTGAGGATTCTATTAATAATCTTGCATTTCTCATTTTCCCAAGAGATATAGTTACTTCAGGCGGATCAAAAGCACACTGATTCACCCAGCTGGCAAGAACCGCATCTTCTTTATCCTCAAATTTTGTGGTCACTATAAAAAGGCCACTAGGAATAGAACCTAAGGCTTTACCTACTTGTTTTTTATTTTTCATTTTTTTCTACTCCAATATTATTGAAAAGTAGTTATGAACTTTGAATTTCTGTCTGCCCACCCATAAAAGGTACTAGTACTTCTGGGATACGGATAGAACCATCCGGTTGATACCCATGTTCGACTACGGCAGCCCATACCCTAGGTGCCGCTAACCCTGATCCATTTAATGAATGTAAAAATTCTGGTTTATCTTTATCACTTCGGCGAAACCTACTGTTTCCTCTTCTTGTTTGAAAA
>JAPYPM010000326.1 GCA_029937635.1 Nitrospinaceae bacterium | reverse complement strand
GGAGTATGTTGAAAAAGCTAATCCTATTAAAGTACTGGATACTCGTAAAACAACACCTGGACTTCGTTTGTTTGAAAAATATGCTGTTTCGTGTGGAGGAGGAAAGAATCACCGTTTTGGTTTATATGATGCGATTCTTATTAAAGATAACCACATTAAGGCTGCAGGAGGGCTTATTGAAGCCGTAGAAAAAATTAAGAAAAATCATAGTAACTCTATACAGATCGAAGTTGAAACTACGACCCTTTCAGAAGTGAACGATGCAATTATAGCTAAAAGTGATATTATTATGCTTGATAATATGTCTTTAGAGGATATAAAAAAAGCAGTTAATTTGATTGATGGTAGAGCTTCTATAGAGGTTTCAGGTTCAATATCAGTAGATCAATTGAACGCACTTTCTAAAGTAAATATTGATTTTGTATCAATTGGTGCACTTACACACTCGTCTAAAGCTTCTGACATCAGTATGAACTTTCTGTAACGCACAACCTGAGTATATTATGCCTTGCAAAGATACAACAGCAGAGATAACTATACATCTTGATGAAAATGACTGCCTTATTGATTTTGTGTTCTCCAAAATTACATGCAACAAAGAAATTGGTGGGGGTACTGGTTTTTTTGAGTACTGCCGAGGTAAATCTGCTGAAGAAATAATGACTTTAGAGTTTAGTGCACTTCTTGATCTTTTTTCCCTCAACTCTGAGGAAGATCAATTTCTTTTGTATATGGAATGTGAAGCTTTACAATCAGGTATCGCACAATTATTAGGAGAACCTATTAATAGTAAACGGTATCAAATAGATTCGATTAATTTTGATCAGATGGGTACAACTATTAGACAAGTGATGTCCCCCCTAGAAGAAATGCCTAAAATAGTTTCCTGTATGAAACAAGAGAAAAATAAACAACAAAAATAACTAATCCTGATAAAGTCTAACTGGCCTTAAGTAACCTTGAGAAAAATCCTGATCAAACTGTTGGGAAATACCACTTGAATATGAAAAATAAAATGCTGCTTGTTGATCAAATGGCATGCACCAGGAACCATTTCCACCACCTGATTCAAATATAGAGTCAATGTGGAGTACTTGATTGGAACGACCTAAAACAGTAATATCTGATATAAATAATTTTTCTACTTCATCTTTTTCTGGAATTCGCCAGTCATGAAAGCCTAGAAAGTCTTTTTTGTTGAGTTCATCAATCCAGCTTAAGGATTCTTGAAAAGTTAACCAGTCTTGATGAATTTGGAATGAATCTTTTTGGCACCAACACAATCCCGTTTGGTTATCGGTAATTGTTCCATCAAGGTTATCCAAAAACCTATTATTAGAATTGTTTGTATTTTTATTTTCCACAGATACCTCGTAATAGTAAACCATTTATAACTATTAAATAATCGGATATATTATCCCATCTTTTAACATTTGTGTAGAACACTAAACCTACAACACTATAAAAAAAGAATATGTTTTATAAAAAATTTTACAACTATATTATAATTACTTTTTTTACTATCTTTATATTCCCAACTATAATAAATGCAAGCAACTGTGGAGAAATTATAAAACCCCTCTCATACTTTGATAAAGTATCTACATATTCGTTACTTATATGTGCTGGATTATTTGTAATTGGAATTCTTGTAGATAAAAAAATTGGAAAAATTATAACACTAAGCTTTGCTATTCTACCATTTGCTTTATGGGGTTACGTGCAATTTATGATCGATTTTACTGAGCTTAAAAAAAATGTTTTTGCTTATAATGCTCTTGCAGAAGGAACTCTTGCTAATATTGCCGAAGCACAGGATAGATATAAATCTGAACAGGGTGTCTTTCTGAAGGATTTACAAGAACTATACTCACATGTAGCTGGGTCTCAGGGTATAAATCCTTGTGTTAAGATTCTTAAAATTAATGCCGGTTTTAGCCAATGGATTGCTGAGGCAAAACATGTATCAAGTCCTGATACCATAAAATGGGATAGTAGTATGGGAAGTTCTCTAAAAAAAGGATAAAAGCTTATTGGTTGGTTTAAACTAAATTCTGGAAGTGAGCTCCATCAGTTTGTGAAACAAATATTAAAAATTAAAGACAATTAGAGTATGAAGGAAAGTAATCTGGATCAAAATGATTTAAATAGAGAGATGATCCTGGATCTTTTTTATACAACCAAAGGTGATTTAGGTGAAATTAATCGGGCCATAGATGAAAAACTAAAGATTAAGGGATTTAGAAAAATCACTGTTTTTGAAGAGTTTATAAAAAACCGTCTGGTTGGTAATCCGCATATTTTAAAAATGCCTCACATGGAGGTATCAATCATTGAAACAATCTATTTGTGTCAATATCCAGCAATTAATGGAATTGAAGTATTGGATTTAAGAAAAAATTTTATTGGTGATGCAGGACTTGAGGCTATAGCGCAGTCACCATTTTTGGGGAAATTACGCGAATTGGATGTGCGGAGTAATGGAATTACTAGGTGGGGAGTTAAAACTCTTGCAGAGTCAAAAACATTAAAATGTTTAGAGAAAATTGACTTAAGAGTCAATAAACTGGGGAAGCGCTGGGAGCAAAAGTTTAAAGAAATAGGAGATTTTCCAAAATTAAAAGAGATTAAAACAATTTAAACTTTATGAAAATATATTATTCTTGCTTTCTTTTACTTTTTGAACCATTTTATCAGCTAATTCTTCAGATTTTATCTGGTAAGAACCGTCAGCAATAACTTCACGAAATTTTTTAACTAGATTATACCGAACATCAGAAACTATTTTTTTTCTGTTTATTGAAGAGTTTGCTTCAGATTTTTTAGACAAGAATACCT
>JAPYPM010000325.1 GCA_029937635.1 Nitrospinaceae bacterium | reverse complement strand
TAAGTTTGAGGCCGATGATGTGGTAATGACCATAATCGGCACATGTCATAAACACGCTAAATAAAGGAGAATATGATGGCATTAGATGGAACAAAAACATACGAAAATCTGAAAGCGGCATTTGCCGGTGAATCTCAGGCCAATCGTCGTTATTTATATTTCGCACGGCAAGCCGATATTGAAGGATATCCGGAAGCTGCAGGCGTTTTCAAAAATACGGCTGACGGTGAAACAGGGCATGCATTCGGACATTTAGAATTCTTAGCCGAAGTTGGTGATCCTGCCACAGGAAAACCAATTGGTTCTACGGATATAAATTTGGAAGCAGCTGTGGCTGGTGAAACCTATGAGTATACAGAAATGTACCCTGGTTTTGCTGCAACAGCACGTGAAGAAGGCCATGATGAAATTGCCGAATGGTTTGAAACACTGGCTCGAGCTGAAAAATCCCACGCGGGTAAATTTCAGCAAACACTCGATACCTTATAAACCACCTGAATGGAAATCGGGCTCTTATTTTTGAGCCCGATTTTTAACCCAACATTTTCCATGCCCGGGGTAAAATAAATTGCTCAATCATTCCGATACCCAACATACAGTATATGATATTACTAATCCCATGTATTGGGATAAAGGTTCTCTGTATAAAGAAATGGATCGTATATATGACGTGTGTATTGGGTGCAGACTTTGTTTCAATTTATGTCCATCTTTCCCCGCCCTATTTGATTCGGTTGATCATGCTGGCGACCGAAAGCGTGAAGTTGCCATTGCAGAAGGACGGGTGGGAAAAGCAGTTGATCGCAGCGACTATTTAGATCTTCCAGAAGGTGAACATGCATCGGATGCGAGTATCGAAGTTGAGTTCAGGGGCGAAGTAACCGATTTAACGGAAGATGAACGTTGGGAAGTGGTTGACTTGTGTTACCAATGCAAATTATGTGATCCCGTCTGCCCTTATACGCCGGGTAAGGATCATGAATTCCAACTGGATTTCCCCAAATTAATGACGCGGGCTCAAGCAATTCGGACGAAAGAAAGAGGTATTAAGTTTAATGATAGATTTTTAGCCAATATGGATTTCGCCGGAAAGATAGGTTCACTTTATGGCCCCTTCATTAATTTTTTAAATAAAATTAAAATACTTCGAATTTTTATGGAAAAATTATTGGGACTCCACCGACACAGGATTCTGCCAAAATTTCAAACGAATACATTTTCAAAATGGTTTAAAACCCATGAGTCCAATATCTCGGACCCCATTGATAAAGTTGTTATTTTTGGAACATGTTTCACCAACGCCCATGATGTAGCCTTGGGGAAGGCTGCTGTAGAAATATTAGAACATAATGGTGTTGAATGTATTTATCCCGAGCAGCAATGTTGCGGCGCACCCTATTTAAGTCCCGGCGATTTTAAAGGCTTTGAAAAACAAGCCCGTCCCAATGTAGATGAATTAAGTCAATGGGTGAAGGATGGGTACAAAATAGTAGTTACGGGACCTCCCACCTGTAGTTTAACCTTGAAAAAGGAATATCCAGATTATTTAGAAATGCATGAAAAAATTCAGGCAATTTCTGAAAATACATTTGATATTTCTGAATACCTGATATATCTCCATAAACAAGAAAAGTTAGATACGAATTTCAAAAATGAAATCGGTACGGTCAATTACCATGTAAGTTGCCACCTCAAGGCACAGCAAATGGGATTTAAAGGGCGGGATGTTTTAAAATTGATCCAGAATACAAAAGTGAATCTGATTAACCGATGTTCAGGTATGGATGGGGGTTGGGGAATGAAAACCGAATATTTTGAATCATCCATGAAGGTAGCAGAACAGTGCGTCAATGATATCAATAAGCGGGATGCGGACATAGTTTGTTCTGACTGCAGTCTGGCGAGTCATCAATTAAAACAAGCCAGTGATGGGGATGTGGCACCAAGCCACCCTATTTTAGAATTACATAAAGCATATGGCTTTAGTCAAAGCACAGGGAAATAATGAAACATATTGTATTATCAGATTTAATGAATATAATCGAATATGAAAAAGTTCGAAATGATTATCGAAGTGAATTAATGGAATATAAAAAAAATCGCCGCATTTCTTTAGGACCCAATATTACCATCACATTTGAAAATCGGAAAACAATGAAATTTCAAATTCAGGAAATGATGCGGGCAGAACGGATGGTTCATGATCATCAAATTCAGGAAGAGATTGATGTGTATAATTCCCTGCTTCCGTTAGAAAATGGTCTTAGTGCGACCTTATTTATTGAAGTGACGGATGAAGGGAAAATTCGGCCGGTACTGAATCAGTTCATCGGAATGACGGAAGGCGAAAGGGTTTATTTTGAATTTGGGGATTATAAAGTTTGTGCTGAATTTGAAACTGGGAGAGAAGAATCGGGTAAAATCAGTTCGGTTCATTATATTAAATTCAATTTTGATCCGTCAGCAAAGGCAGCTTTCTTAGAAAACCCTGAATCAGTCACGTTGTCTATTCATTATAATAATTACATCTATTCTGAAAAAATAAATGGGAGCATTCATCAATCATGGTCAGAAGATTTAATATCTTCATAATATTTAAATATTGATATAAAAAAGCCCCTTTGATTATTCAGCGGGGCTTTTTTTATGACCATTCAATCCATAAATTTGCTCCCTCTTTTTAATACCAAAATATAAAGATGCTTCAAACAACACAAAAACTCATCCATAAACTCCTGGATCACCCCAAATACACATTATCATTATTGGCGGCGGTGACTATTATTCTTGGCAGTTATCTTCCTGGATTGAAAATGGATTTTACCATCGAACAGTTGT
>JAPYPM010000324.1 GCA_029937635.1 Nitrospinaceae bacterium | reverse complement strand
TTCTTTTCTTTTTAGTCAAAATTATAAAAGGTGTGGTTCTTGGCTAACAACCCACTTATATTATGCGTTAGGTTAATAAAAGACTCTCGTATCATAAATACACCCCACCCCTTAAAAAATGAAAAAACAACTGTGTAAATGACTCGTACTAGAAAAAAACGGATACAAAAAAATCTGATTATCTTTTATTGATATCATGTCCATAGATGAGAAAGTCAACTTTAATAAAAGATAAGGATCTTGATTTACATAAAATCAGCAAAAATACTCCCCAGATTTTGACAATACCACTTATTTTCCTAAAACATCCCTATTACAGATAGAAAATTAGAAAAAATATTCCAAGTAATTAAATTTTATTTATTTTTGGGGGTAAAAAAAATTCGTAATCAAAGCATTTAAAAATATTTAATCTGAGCTCAAGGTATTCTTTTACGACAATCGTTTTTTATTTTTAGATCAAGTTTATGATCTATTATTTAGGGATGATTTAGAAGATGTCATCAACTGACATGAAGAATATATCGATGGCTTGCCTAGAGAAGTCCGCTAGAATTGTTTGGGGAGAGATTGGGGTGAAAAGATAAAGAACAAGACTGATCAAAAATCAACTATTCAGAATTTGGTACGTAACTCTTTGAAAGAAGCTTAACTCGGTCCAGGTGCTCATTCTCATCTTTTTCCAGTTGAACTAATTGGGCTTTAACATCAATTTCATCACAGGCATCACCAAGCAGACCATAAAACTCAGCTGAAACCTTTTCTGCTTCTATCGCAAAATCTAAAGCTTGTTCGACTCCCTGTAGCTTTGAACTTCGCTCCATGATTTCATTGATGGGCGGAAAAATATCTGTTTTAAATTTATTGTCGAGTAATTCTCGGAGGTTTTGTTGGTTCTCCCACCCATACGTCCGTTCACTTTTGTCATCTAACATTCTCTTAAACTGTTCTTCATGCATAGCCTCTTCGTTGGACATTAATTTCAGAAAATCTTTCGTTCTAGAGTCATCAATATAATTACAAAGCTCTGAATAAAAAATCTTACCTTCACGCTCAATCTGAATCGAGGCTTTTAATAGTTCTTGGTTTGATATAAACATAATTTTCTATGGGTATTTTAAAGTTAATGAACCCTAATACGAATCACTCTGATTATAATCTTAATCATAAGATTGTAATCATTTCTTACTTTAAAAGATACTTGCTTTTATTTATTATTCACTTTATTTTCTTAGGATATATTTTATCGGTTAATTTTCCGTCTATGTAATAAGAGGACACCTTGGATTTCTTAGTTAAGTTTTCAGAAAACCTTTGTGATCGTGGGAACAAGGACAACTTCAAACAGTATCTTCTCCCACATGCGGCGGTTATTTACAGAGCCGCATTTCGCTTATGCAAGACTAGCGATGGCGCCGAAGATTTAGTACAGGAAACTTATTATTTAGCGTTAAAAAAATTTGACCAATTAAAAGATAGAAAAAAAAGTAAATATTGGTTGTTTGCTATCTTAAGAAACGTGTTCCTCAAAGATATTGAAAAAAAAAAGAACCGGGTTGAAGTTGAATTTGATTCAGTATCTTACTCCCTTCGTAATAAGACTCACCTTGAAAATGAAATCCTGGAAGACGCGTTTAAGAAAACCATACGATCTGCCTTGGATAAGCTAGATGAAAATCATAGAGAGCCTATTAGATTATTTTATTTTGAAGGCCACTCTTATCAAGATATTTCTAATTCTCTTAAAATACCTATAGGTACAGTTATGTCAAGAATCGCTCGCGCAAAAGTTCGTCTCAAAAAAGACCTAGAGCGCACTGGTTTTTCCATTTTCCCGCAAGATGAAACGCATAAAGTATTAAAATCATACCAATAACGTTCGTTCTAAGAACGTTTTTTGACTCTAATTGTCACCTTAAGGTGAAATATTTTTGCTGTGTAAACAACTTCCACATAGGCAAACCCCTTCTTTTCAATTTATTCATAAAATTTTTTCTAAAAATAAATTTTAAGGGAATATTCCTGCATTTTTTTTATCTCGGTATAGTGTATTGGATAAAAAGTGTATTTTTTTCGGGGTTTATTCGGACAGATTTTTCGTTAATTCACTCAAAAGTAAAATAATAGATCCCTAGCCCATAGCAGACTTATATCAAGAGGAAATAATGCTATGAATGATAAAAGATTGAAAGCAAATAGCAGTTCATGTACTAATCGTTTATGCTGCTCTCAGTGTCAATATGTAACCGAGTTCATACATCCGATGACTGAAAAACTCGAACGAGATCTGTGCGAGCAATACAATTTCATCTGCAAATCTAGCATTATGTTGATAAGCGGAATTTGTCAAGATTGCATGTCAAAAACTGGTTGATTTTCGAAATCAAAGGAAGAGGTTATTGAGGTTTTTTATTAAATAGTAGGTTTTGTTATTTATATTTTGCAGGGATATTCGTGCCAGCAGGTGCAGTCTTAGGTTTAGGCTGAGCCATAATTTTTTTCCAACCCCATCACGATTTTCACATAAAAGACTACTATGATACCCCAACTTCGTTTTAATCGGTCAGAGCATAACATACTTTTCTATTTGAGTTATCTCATCAATCAATTCTAAGGTCACTATCTCTTCTTGGTTAATTTCCAAACCACCAAATGTTGCCGCCGGTTGAACAATCATGCCTTTATAAACCCAATCCAAATCACCTCCCATTATATATATTATATTTGTGAGAATGAATTTGAATCAATTTTGCGCTATTATATTGCACGGACAATTAGACTTTTCCCAAAACCATAATTTATTAGCCATAAAACTTTTTCTAGTAGGAGGGACCATGACT
>JAPYPM010000018.1 GCA_029937635.1 Nitrospinaceae bacterium | reverse complement strand
GCAGGACCTGATGGAATAATTATGTCTGATCCAGGAATGATTCAATATGTGAGAAAGGAATTTCCAGAATTACCAATTCATTTATCAGTACAAACAAATACAATAAATTGGATGTCAGTGGCATTTTGGAGGGACTATGGAGTAAAGAGAATTATTCTTTCACGAGAATTATCTATGGAGGAGCTAAAAGAAATTCACACTCAAGTGCCCGACATTGCGTTAGAATCATTTGTTCATGGCTCAATATGTATTGCGTATTCAGGGCGATGTCTCCTATCTAATTACTTTAATCATCGAGATGCTAATCAAGGGACTTGTACTAATAGTTGCCGCTGGGAATATAATGTGAAAGAGGGATTAGCAGAAGGGGAACAAGCCACACAAAGTCCCAAGGGAGAATACTTAATTGAGGAAAAGGGGCGTGGTGGTGATCTTATGCCAATCGAAGAGGATGAACACGGTACCTATATAATGAATTCAAAGGATCTTCGAGCAATAGAACACCTTGATGAATTATGGAGATCAGGAGTTGAGTCATTTAAAATAGAAGGCCGTACAAAATCGATTTATTATTTGTCATTGATAACAAAATCGTATCGAAGAGCTATTGATGATATGGTGGCTAACAGGCCCTTTGATCCAAAATTGTTAAGCGAAACTGAAAAGACTGCCAACCGTGGATTCACTACAGCATTTCTTCTTTCAGCAGCTGCAAAAGCTACGGAACGCTTTAATTCACCTCAGGAAGATAATTTACCACAGGTATACGCTGGGAAAATAATGAATGAACGAGCTGGGGGTTGGATGGAAGTAGATGTTAAGAATAGGATTGAAATAGGCCACGAAATAGAATACATCTCTCCACAAAATAAATATCGCTTTAAGATTGCTTCAATGGAAAACGCAAATGGTTTATCTCTACAAGAGGCTCATGGAGGAAATGGAACAGTCTGGATGAAGACAGAAGGTCCGATTGATCGTTTTGCTTTATTGAGCCGTGTGGTCAACGAACCTATTGCCTCACCAGTTTCTTAAGAAATAAAACATCGAAGGCCAAAAAAACCCCCTTTATTTTTTAGTATTTTTCAATAAAGATTTGTTGTATTTTTATTGATGATTTTTAGGCCAGGATATAGAGACTAAAATTCCAACTACGAGAATGAGTGTTGTCCATTTTGAGAAAGAGTCAAGTCGGTAGTCGAAAATATCATGGGTTAGCGTTCCATCAATAAAAAAAGCGCACGACGCTACCACAATTAGTAAAAAACATCTTTTTATCATTGGATAATTGTATTTTTTTTAGCAACTTTGTCTATCAAAGATGAAAACGTTTATCATAGGATAAAATATTAATTACTCGTATTAATCTAGGACAATAATAGAATTTGCAACTTATATAAAGTCCAATATAATAATATTCTATAGGGTTTTATAATTTAATTTTATCAGTACTGTAAAAAATTCGTTTAAACAAATAAAGAAGAAATGCCAATACCAATAAAACAAGCTATAAAAATAGGCACATACGTGATGTGGCAGAAACTAAAGGGTCAAGAAAGATACCCTCTGGTCTTGATGCTGGAGCCATTATTTCGTTGTAACCTTGAGTGCATAGGTTGTGGAAAAATTCAAAAACCGAATGAGATTTTAAACAAAAATCTTACTCTCGATCAATGTTTTAACGCGGCTAATGAATGCAATGCTCCAGTGGTATCAATTGCTGGGGGTGAACCTTTAATGCATCCAAAAATTGTTGAGATTGTTGAAGGACTTATCAAACAAAAACGATATATTTATCTTTGTACAAATGCGTTATTGCTTAAAAATTTTCTGGGGAAATTACCCATATCTCCTTACCTTACTCTTTCTATTCACCTAGATGGTCTTGAAGAAGACCATGATCGTATCGTTGATAAGAAAGGGGTTTTTAAAATAGCAATAGAATCTGTCCGAGAAGCAAAACAAATGGGATATAGGGTGACTAGCGCCACAACATTTTTTGAAGGAACGACCGTTGAACAAGCAGAAACCTTTCTTGATTTTCTAAATCCTCTTGGATTAGATGGAGTGACTTTATCTTCTGCTTTCAGATATCCTGATGCACCAGATCAGGATCATTTTTTTGGACGGAAACGAACTCAGGAATTTTTTAAAGAATTGCTAGAAAAAAATAAAAAAGGAAGGTGGGATATATCGCACTCTCCATTATATTTGGAGTTTCTACAAGGTCGGCGCGATTATGAATGCACTCCTTGGGGTAACCCAAATTATTCAGTTCTCGGGTGGCAAAAACCATGCTATTTACTGGATGATGGTTATGCAGATTCATTTCAAGAATTAATGGATACAACGAAGTGGGAAAGTTATGGGCATAGCAACAACAAAAAATGCGCTGATTGTACTGCTCATTGCGGTTATGAAGCAACAGCAGTTAAAGACGCCACAGCTAACCTAAAGAATATGCTGGTATCCGCACGTTTAGCAATACAATAAATATAAAATTATTTTAATATACTTGGGAGCTCAGTTGTTTTGTTTGTCTGGGATTGATCAATTTGCCTCTGTGTTAATCCATCAGACATTTTTAAATTAGTGCCAAATAAATTTGTTTCTTTTAAATTTGATTCGTGAAGATCAGCTCTCATTAAGTTGGATCCAGATAAGTTTGCTCCTTGCAAATTAACCCACCGTAGATTAGCACCGCGTAAATTAGCATCTGAAAGATTGGCTTTTTCAAAATTCGAATTTTTTAAATAGGCTCCGTAAAGGTAAGCACCTTTCAAATTAGCTTTTTTTAAATTCTCTCCCAAAAGTACTATACCGCGCAAATTATATCCTGCGAGATTTGCTTGTTTACCTTCTTTTTCATTAGTATTGATCCATACTAAATGATTTTCTAGAATATGTTTTAAATCGTCCTTAGAAATTTCATGCAAAATAGTATTATTCATATATTTTTATTTATCTTGTTTTATAAAAACACAGTAAATATCTAAAATTTGATGCCTAATAAAAATAATAAGATATAAAGAATAGAAAAAACGTAATTTAAGTTTATGTTTATCAGTATTGGTTAGGTGATTTAGATTTAGGAATTAAGAATCGTATCTCGAGATTCCTGATAATTAAGATTATTAGGAGAAAATTCAAGGGCTTTATTAATAAATTTCAGAGCTTCTTCTCGGTTTTTCAATTTTAAGTGAATTAGTGCTGTTTGATAGTAGGCTTCGGTAAGGGGGGCATTGACTTGAATGGATTTTTTAAAGGAATCTAAAGCTTTTGTATTTTCTTTAAGATCTTTATAAACCATTCCTAAGTTGAAATAAGTTCCCAATCCCGAAGAATCCAATTTTAATGAATCGTTAAGAACTCTTAGCGCCTCGTCTAGTTGTCCATTTAAACGAAATGTATCAGCTAGATTGTTCATATACATTGGATTCATAGGATCTTTATTACTGGCTAATCGATATTGTTTAATGGCTTTATCATAATTTTTTTCTTCTTTATATACATTAGCTATATTATTTAATGCTTTTGAATCATTATCATTAGAATTAATATTAATCGACTTTTGCCATAATTTAATTGCACCATCTTTATCTCCAGTAATGTATTTAACCATACCTAAATTGATATAAGCTTGTACGTTTTCTGGGTCAAGTGAAATAGTTTTTGCAAATAAATTTTCAGCCTTGTCATATTGTTTGAGTCCGTATAGTACTACCCCTTTTTTTCGATAGGCCATAATATTACCGGGATCAAATTTAATAGCTAAATCAAACTCTTCAAGTGAATTTTCATAAAGAGAGTATTGGGCTAATTCGAGGGCAAGATTATAATGAATAGTTGATTGAGCTGGATCAACCTTCTTTTTTTCTGAACTACAAGAAAAAAGCAATAATAAGGTAAATATAAGGTATAAAAAATATTTCATTATTAGAATCCTTTTAACAAATCCGAACTTTAAAGTATATGTAATTAAAAATACAAATAGATTATGAATAAATATTGGTTTTAAATGAGTTTTAACAACTAAAAATAGCTCTCTACACAATTAAAAATTAATAAGCTATTAATTAAAAACTTAGTTTCCTTGGTTGGCAACAGAATTAGCAGCCTTTTTAATAGTTTCGGCATCTCCCAAATAATAATGAGTTTTTGGAATTAAATCAGCATTAAGTTCATAGACAAGTGGAACGCCCGTTGGGATATTAAACTCAGTAATAGATTCTTCACTCATAGAATCGAGATACTTTACCAAAGCTCGAAGACTGTTACCATGAGCACAAATAATAATATTTTGTTTTGATTGTAAAGAAGGAACAATAGTATTTTCCCAGAAAGGTAGAAATCGATTCACAGTATGACTGAGCGATTCAGATCGAGGGAGATTTTTCGATGCAACAAGTCTATATCGTTGGTCATTATCTGGTAGGCGGTTGTCCCCATCTTCGAGACTTGGAGGAGGGATATCATAGCTACGACGCCACTCCTTAACCTGTTCAGCGCCATGTTTAGCTGCAGTTTCTTTCTTATTAAGTCCTTGTAAAGCACCGTAATGCCTTTCATTGAGTCTCCATGATCGGTGGACTGGAATCCACATTAAATCCATTTTATCCATGACAATCCATAATGTACGAATAGCTCGTTTCAATACTGATGTATATGCAACATCAAAATGATATCCTTCATTTTTAAGAAGAATTCCAGCATTATTTGCCTCTTCAATTCCTTGAGCAGTAAGATCAATATCAGTCCATCCAGTAAACCTATTTTCAAGATTCCATTGGCTTTGACCGTGGCGTAATAAAACAAGCTTATGCATTAAGTTGTACTCCAAAAAAAAAACTAATCAAAAAATGAGATGACGAGGTTAAAAGGATGAACTAATCATTAAATATTATAATTAGAAAAGAAAAAAATTTGAAAATAAAAAAAGACAAAGTTTATTTATAAAATATTATAGAGAAAAAAGAAATCTTAATCTTAAGGGGATCAGAGTTAACAGAAACAATTGTAAGAACTCTTATAAATAGTGATATTATAATTTAAAATATTATTTGGAGCGAAGCAATGTACGTCGATGTAGAATCGAACGAAAATATTCATGAAAATTTTAGTATGCTTTACCGTGACGTCTCGAAGTCACGAGAGATTTATTGTATAAAATATAACATAGATGGCGAAGAATCTCCTGTCCAGATAATAGGTTGGGATAATGAAACACAATCACCTTGTTCTGCTTATGCATGCCAGGTAGAAGAATCTGGAGATGGGGTGGCTACCCTTATACATGGAGGTAGCGGAGGAATTCGAATAAAACCTCTGGAAGATGATACAGAATGGAAACTTGGGGCACGAAAGCAAAAAGGTGCTACGCATCTTGTTTATCCACGAGACTGTTTTATAGTATATAAAGACGAAATATAATTTATTTGAAATAAATTCAATAATTCAACATATTTATTTAATATGTTTATATATTAATCATATTTCTAATATGATCATCTTCGATTATATTCGAATTTACTTTCCCCAGACAATGAATTAAAAATTCGCGATTTCCTTTTTGCCCAGTTATGGGTGAGGGGACTATATTCGTTATAGGCCAACCTTGTTTTTTCATAAAAGAATTCAACCTAATGAGTACCCCGAGATGTTTGTGGGGGCTCTTAATAATTCCCTTATTTTCAACTTGTTCTTTTCCAACTTCAAACTGAGGCTTAACCAAAGCTATCAAATCTCCTTCTGGTTTCAAAAGATTGATCACAGGCGGGATGATAATTCTTAACGATATAAAAGAAGCATCTATAACGACTAAATCAACTAATTCATTAATATCGGTTGGGGTCAGATCACGTGCATTTTTTCGATCTAAAGAAACGACCCTTGAGTCGGTCTGTAGTTTCCAATCTAACTGTCCATAACCTACATCAACGGCAAATACTTTCTCTATACCATGCTTAAGTAGACAATCGGTAAAGCCTCCAGTTGAAGCTCCGATATCAACTGCAATTTTTTTTGAAAGGGATATATTAAATTTCTTTAGGCCGTGTTCAAGTTTAATTCCTCCACGGCTAACGTACGGTTGGATATCTTCGAGTACTCGTATGGCACAATCTTCATTATAAAGACGCCCTGGTTTATCAGCAACTTCATCAGCTACTCTAATTTTACCGGCTAATATTAAACTTTTTGCACGTTCTCGTGATAAAACCAGTTTTTTTTTAAAAGTAATTGATCTAACCGAATTTTACTATTTTTGGTCTTCATTTTTATCATCCATGGGAAAAAGCTCTGTAATCAAATCCCCGGTTTTTCCTTTGGTAAGTTTTTCAATTTTTGCTTCTGCTTCATTAAGTTTCTTTGAACATAGTCGTGACATTTTGATTCCCTCCTCAAATATTTCAAGAGATTTATCAATATCTAAATCACCACGTTCCAATTCATCAACAATATTTTCTAATCGGGTCATTGCTTTTTCAAATTTAATTTCAGACATAATAACCTCTATAAAAAAAACTTAAGTAAGTTACTTACACTTTAGGATGCAATTATTTTATCAATTGTACACCTTAATTGGCCTTTAGCCAGACGGACATTTATAGAATCTCCTTCCTTAACTAGGTCGGATTGAGTGAGGGATTTTCCATTAAAATTTGTAATACTATACCCGCGGTCAAGAATAGCTAGTGGACTGAGAGCGTGGAGATTTTTTAGAACACCATCAAACCGTTCATGATTCAAGCGAATCCTAGACTGTAAATTTTTGACCAAAAGGTGAAATAACAATGTTCTTTTTTCTCTAAGTTGATCAATATTTTTTGTGGGGCTAAGATGAACAAGTTGATGAATTATCCCCAACAATTTTTGACTTTGAAGTAAGACCCATTGCTCTAATCCTCGGAACAAACGGTTGTTCAAATCATCTAAACGCTGTATTTGGGGTTGTGTAATATAAATGGGGTCTTTAAAAAACCGCCTACCCATTAAATTATTTAGCAAGTCATTATGTTTTTGAATTTTATTCTGTAAAATAACTAAAAGTTGTTCTGATAGCATATTTAATTTTGTTATTTTTTCATCCAAAATAGGGACGGCAAGCTCTGCAGCAGCAGAAGGTGTTGGAGCACGCAAATCTGCAACAAAATCTGCGATGGTAAAGTCTATTTCATGCCCAACGGCTGAAAGTACTGGTAGAAAAGATTTTGATACCGCCCTTGCAACAATTTCTTCATTAAAAGCCCATAGATCTTCTATGGATCCACCACCCCTTCCAACAATGAGAAGATCCAAATCTAGAACTTTATTCATTTGTTGAATTGCATCGGATATTTCTTCTGCAGCACCTTCACCTTGAACTTTTACCGGGTATATCAGGATTGAGACCTTGGGATTACGCCTGTGAATAATATTAATAATATCTTGAACTGCCGCTCCTGTAGAAGAGGTAACTATACCAACTTTCCATGGAAATAAAGGTAACGGTTTCTTTCGGTCCTCATTGAAAAGGCCTTCCTTCATTAGTCGAGATTTTAGTTGTTCAAAAGCTTGTTGTAAGGCACCTAGTCCTTTAGGTTCAATACGTTCTACGATTACTTGGTAATCACCTCTTGCTTCATATAAAGTAACCCGACCAAACAAAAGAACATGATCCCCATTCTCTGGTTTAAATTTTAATGCAGAACGGAAACCTTTAAATAAAACACAACGTATCTGACAACGATTGTCTTTAAGGATAAAATAAGAGTGCTGGGAACTAGGAATGCGAAGATTGGATACCTCACCTTCTATCCATACTGAATCAAACGCAGACTCCAGAATAGATTTTACATCACCTGTTATATCTGAAACGGAATAAATTTGAGGCGTAGTTTTTTCTTGTTGCATCACGAAAATTGAATTAAATCAAAATAATATATAGAAACACATTAAATATTTATAGACTAACTATATGTAAAATTCTTTGAAAAAAACTAAAACAATCGATTTAATTTAACCTAAACAACTTGTTAATACAGTTTTACAAAGAATTTTTAAAAGCTTGGAATGTATTTTCCATAAGCATAGCAATAGTCATGGGCCCCACTCCTCCAGGAACCGGGGTAATGAAAGATGCTTGTTTTGATACAGAAGCAAAATCAACATCACCAACAAGTTTACCGTCCAAACGATTAATACCAACATCAATTACCACGGCATTATTTTTAACCATATCAGGGGTAACAAAATTAGGTTTACCAATAGCAGCAATAAGAATATCTGCTGATCGGGAAAGGGAAGATAAATCTTTTGTGCGGGAATGACAAATCGTAACGGTAGCATTTCTTTCAAGTAAAAGGAAAGAGACAGGTTTCCCAACGATATTACTACGTCCAATGATCACAGCATTTTTGCCTTCAATCTCAATCTTATATTCATCAAGAAGTTTAATGATGCCAGCAGGTGTACATGGCTTAAATAAAGCATTTCCTGTTACCAGTCGACCAACATTTTCAAGGTGAAATCCATCTACGTCTTTTTGTGGATTAATGGCTACAAGAATTTTTTTTGAAGAAATATGGCTGGGTAGAGGCAACTGAACTAGAATTCCATTAACTTGGTCATCATTATTCAGGTCATTAATCAGATTTAATAATTTATCTTCACTCGTATTTTCAGAAAGAATATGCTCAAACGATTGAAATCCAATATTTGTACAGGTTTTGTTTTTGTTTTTAACATACACAGCAGACGCAGGGTCATCTCCTACTAAAACAACAGCAAGACCAGGAGTTTTCCCAGTTTTAGTCTTTAATATTTTTACTTCAGCAGCAAGTTTGTCTTTGATGTGGGAGGCAACCTTTTTCCCATCAATTATACTCATGATAATTTATCCAAAAATAGTATTAAAAAATTTGCATAAAACTGAAAACAAACGGGAAAGTTTTATAGCGGGTCTATTTATATAATCTGGGGGACTAAAAAGATATAAATACTTTTAAGTCAAAATTTTTTTTCTAAATTAGGTTAATACAATATAATTCAACACAGCTCTTAATAACCTAATAAATAATAAAATAAAATTAATTTAATTAATTATTTTCTTCATTATCAATGGTTTGAATGTTATTGAGAGAAGATTGGTGTGCGTTTTTTTCTGAAAAAAGATAATCAATTCCTATTAACACGTAAGGAATGACAATAGGGAATGAGCTTAGTAACATACGCCCAACATTAGAACTTAAAACAGTAAAACAAAATGTAATAGGAATAATTAAAAATAAAAAATAGGGTAATCTATAAAATATGACCAATTTTTTAAAATAAAGCCAAGATCCAAAAGCAGCAATAATCCAGAAAAATGAAAACGTTGAAAACACTCCATGCAAACCGCCCATAGAAAAATATGTTTGGATAATATTTTCAAATCCAGATTTCAAGTGGTTTATAAAGACATCGAAAATTGGGTCATTGGTCTCAAGGTTATTAAGGGACCATGAAGAAACTGTATCTCTTACCCAGAAAAAAATAGCTAAAGAAATAGTTAAAGATACTCCAAAAAGTTTTCGATTTATTTGTTTAACAAAAAACGGAAGGAGTAAAAATGGAATTATTGTTTCTTTGGAAAGAATTAATACAGGGGCGAGGATAAATAGCGCTAGAGTATTTTGAGTTAAACAAAAATAAACAATTATAATAATTGAAAGAAAATACAAAGAATCAACTATGGGAGCCCCAGTTGAAAGAATTGTGATTCGACTTCCTAAAAATATAAAAACTCCTAATAATGATAATTTTGGATCAAACTTTAACTTAACAAGAAACAAATACAAGAACAAACCAGTAAGGCTTGAAAACAAATAATTAATAATATAGAAGCTAAATGCATCAATGCCTCCGAACCACTGTAATTGTTCAGAGGGAATTAATGGTTGGACAAAGTTTCTAACTAAATTGGCTAGAAATGGAATGATTACACGGTATCGATGGCCAGAGGATATTGTATAATCTCCATTTGACATCGCAAGATAACTTGTTGAATCACTCAAACCCCGCGGGTTATTCCAATCATAATGAAGAAACTGTTGAAAACTAACACCATAATTAAATCCAAGGATAATAATAAAAATTAAAAAAATTTTGATTATATTTTGATGTTTGGTTTGCATGATTTATGGCTCAAATTAAAACTACTGTGTAGAGAAGATTTAAGGAGGGGAATAAACTTCTACTTAAAATAGATTATAGTTTTATTAAAAAATTTATTCATTGTAAATATTATATCTATGATTTCATATAGAACAATTTGCTTTCAAGTGATAAATTAAGAAATAAATATCGTATTAAAAAATCATAGCATGCCAACCCACCCAGTATAAACTTACCAAATGAACTTATTTTTTGAACGTAATTTAATAAAGAATAAGGTTGCTTGCTTGCTTATTCTAATTCTTTTGTCAGTAATCGTATATTTTAATTCTTTAAAGGGGGCATTCCAATTTGATGATCGCAACCTTTTAAGTAAAGAGTGGATAGAAGACCTCAATAGTTTTAATAAAGGTGTTAGTTTTAAATCTATTCCAGAACGGCCAATTTTATTATGGACATTAGCAGCAAATAATCATCTCGATAATAAAAATACATTCGGGTTTCATCTTGCAAATTTAAATATTCACATATTAGTATCTATTTTAATCTTTACAATTCTAATACGTATTAAAAATCTCATACCAAAAGATGATAGCGATAAAGAAGAGAATATTTATCTAAATAATAAACAAACAAACGTTTTTATGTTCCCGTTTGTCACTTCGTTAATATTTGCATTACACCCACTTAACACAGATTCGGTTTCATATATTTCGTCACGTTCAAGTTTGCTGGCAACATTTTTCTTTCTTTTAACTATTTATTGCTTTAGTGAAACTTTTTTGTCTTATAGAACAAGAAAATATCAAACTTTTATAGGATTATTGATAATTCCAGGAATTTATTTAGCAGTAGCATCTAAATTAATAGCAATAACCTTGCCATTGGTTATTTTATTTTTATTTTTATTACTTTATGTTCCTAGGTGGCTTCCAGATTATGCAGAATATTTTACGGTTTCAAAAATACTATGGTTTTTTATATGTTTGGGGATTATTTTAATAATTTTAGAATTATTATTTGAAGTTCTTTATTTACCAAGAGACCAAGGGTATGAACTTTATGGAAAGATTCCGTATTTACTAGTTCAATTCAAGGTAATAATTTTTTTCTATCTGGTAAAATTTGTTTTTCCATTAAACCTTAATGTAGATAGTGGATTCCCATTTACAGGCTTAACAACGGATTGGTTAATATTATTCTCATTTATCTTGATTGCTAGTATTACTTTTATGGTTGTGAAGTGCAAAAATACTTGGCTTAAACTTGGATACGTATGGTTTTTTTTATTGATTGCTCCGACAAGCAGTATTATCCCCTTAAACGATCTTGCAGTAGAGCATAGAATGTATTTACCAATGTCACTGGGGTTATGTCTTATAACCGGATGGTTTATAAGTCGAACAAAAAATAAGATTCAACTTATTTCCTTTATTATTGTAGTAATAATTTTCGGAATATTAGTTGCAAATAGGAACCAAGCCTGGACGAGTGAAATTGCATTATGGTCTGACTCAGTAATAAAAAATCCAAACTCGCCCAGAGTACACAATAACCTAGGTAAGGCTTATTATGAAGCAGGAAAACTTAAAATTGCACGTTCCCATCTTGAAAAGAGTGTGTCCAGCATTCCAGATTATATTAAAAATCAATTTAATATTAAAAATCCAAAAAATTATCTTGAAAGAAAAAGTATTAGCGATAAAACCTTTAAAGAAAATAATATCTCAAAAACTAATCATATTTCACTAAGGTTAGATTTTGCCGAACCACATTATAATTTAGCTAATATTTATTTAGACCTAGAACAACTTGAAAGAGCTGAACTTGAATATCGTGCGGCATTAAAATTAAAACCTAATTATTATTCAGCTGAACTTGGATTAGGGTCTGTTAAAAATAAAAAAAAGGAATATAACCTGGCGATTGATCATTTTTTAAATTCAATAACGTTGATGAAAAAAACGACAGGCAAATCTGATTATCCTCTTGCCAGGCTGAATCTTGGCGAAGTTTATGGGAAGATAAAAAATTATGATAAAGCTATTTTAGAACTAAACCTTGCATTAAAAACAGATCCATCTATGTATTTAGCACATTATAATCTGGGTACAGCTTACATGCTAAAAGGGTTCTATGATTCTGCTGAAAATTCATTTAAGGCTTGTTTAAAAATCAGACCTAATCATGAACCAGCATTATTTAATTTGGGCCGAGTTTATCAAAAGAAAAAACAGTGGATAACCTCCAATGAAGTATTTAATCAATTTCTTAAAATAAAAGGTCCCAACCCTAATATCTATTCAGAAATAGCATGGAATAATTTAATGGAAGAGAATATAGATAAGGCAATCTCTCTATATGAAAAAGTTTTAAGTTACAAACAAAATCATAAAGCTGCCTTAATTAATTTAGCCAAAATAAATTTTCGTCTTAGAAAATATAAAATATCACGATTTTATATAGAACGAGCTTTAAAACAAAGCCTACCTCAAAGCCAATTAGATAATTTAAATAAATTATTAAAAAAAATACCAACAGAATAGATATATGAAATATACAGACTTAACTATTAAAAACTATAATTTTTTAGAAAAAGTTAAGGCTCTGGTTTTAATTGGTTGTTGTGGAGTAATTCTTTTCTTTGCGACGGTACATTCTCCATTTTTATATGATGATGCTCATGCTATTGAAGACAATCCCTATATAAAAAATCTGTCACAATTTCAACAAATGGTTGGGGTTCAAAATATATTTAATCGGCCAATTTTACTTTTAACTTTTTCAATAAACAATGCTCTAGGTCAGTTAGATGTTTTTGGGTATCACCTAATTAATATCATGTTGCACTTGTGTGTTGGAATAATTCTTTATTTTTTGACAATGGAGCTTGTGAAAATTGAGGAATCATCATTTACCAAAATATTTCAAAGACTGCCCATAGTAGTTTCTTTAATTCATATTTTTAATCCAATAAATATAGAATCTATCACCTATCTATCAAGCCGCTCATCAGTATTAGCTACTTTTTTTTATTTATCCTCTTTTTACCTTTTTATAAGGTTTATAAATTACAAAGAAAAAAAAATAAATAAATGGAAGAATATTTTATGTCTACTGGCTGGGTTACTTTTGTTTTATTTGGGGCTAGGAACTAAAGAAATAATTGTAACACTACCAATTATAGCGATTCTATACTTATGGGTACAATCTTCGACCAAAAGGCTTCGCACTTTTATACCTGAGTTATTAGTAATTTTGGTTCCTTTAATAATTTATCTTTTATATCGTTATATAGATATGGGAAATTTATTTGTTATAAAAAATGATCCCTATTCACATATGATTGATAGAGAGCTTTATTTGGTTACTCAAATAAAGGTTATTATCACCTATTACCTTGTAAAAATTTTATTTCCAATGAACCTAAATTTTGAACCTGATATGAGGCTAGTGTCAGGTATTCTTGATTGGGAGTGGATGGCGTGTCTTATAATAGGGGTGTGTCTTGCAATTTTTATATTTAAACAAAAGTCTATACTTCTAAAATGTTCATTGGCCTGGGCCTTAATTACCATTCTCCCTACTTCCAGTATTATTCCTTTAAAACAAATTGTAACAGAACATAGAAGCTATTTACCTGGTATTGGAATAAGTATGGGGCTGGGAATATTTTTTTTGAGAGCAGCCTCCATAAACAGATTAATGAATCCAGTGCTTATTGTTGTTTTAGTTTTTTATGGACTTCTGACTATGAAACGAAGTCTCGATTATCGATCAGAAATAATTCTCTGGGAGGATACTGTCGAAAAGTCACCTTATAAATCATTAGCGCACAATAATTTAGGGACAGCGTATCTTTCTAAAAATCAATTAAAGAAGGCAAGAAATTCTTTTGGAGCTTCTTCAGCGCTTTCTCCATCAAGCCCGGATCCCTATATTAATTTAGGGCATATTCACTCTCGTAATAAAGAATGGGATAAGGCCAAGTTAAAATATGACTTGGCATTGAAACTAGGAGCCAACCGTTCTCAGATATTTTTTCATTCTGGCCTTATGAGACTAAAACTCAAAAAACCAGAGGAAGCTATACCTTTTTTGTTAGAGGCAATTAAAATTAAAAATCATCGCTCCATATATCACCATGAACTAGGGAATGCATTTCGTGTGATGAAACAATATGACTCAGCATTAAAGTCATATCGAAAAGTACTTAAATTAGAACCAAATTATGTAGAGGCACAAAATAATATTGCAGTAATTTTTTGGAAGTTAAACGCATTGGATAAAGCTGAGATAGAATTTAAAAAAGCATTAGTTATGGAAGATAAAAATACAATTCATAAAAATTTAGCAAATGTGTACATCGCTAAAAAACAGTTTAGTAGGGCAATCCCTCACTTAAAAACGGTGGTAGAAAGAAACCCCAATGACTCAAGAGCTCGGAGTTTACTCCACGTAATCGAAATTATTAAAAAGATACCTACAAGATGAGTGTTTTAATAATAAATTCATTATATTATCGAAAAGATATTAGATCCTGTGTTTTGCTTCTTGTTCTTGGCATTATTGTGTATGGAAACCACTTACACAATTCTTTTCAGTTCGATACGGTGGCTTATATAATGAATCAACATCGTTTAGATAACATAAATGAGCAACTTACTATTAATTATTTATTAAAGGATTTTTTTCATCGTTCATTACTTCAAATATCAATTGCCTTTAACGCTTACTTGGATGGATTTCGAACATTTAGTTATCACCTCATTAACTTAGTACTACATCTTATTAATTGTTTATTGGTTTATTTTATAACACTAAGAACATGGTTGTATTTAAAGTCACCTGATGGCGAGCATAAAGAAAACGAAATACACTTTGTGGCCCTTTTTACAGCGGTTCTTTTTTTACTACACCCCATCCAGACTGAATCAGTTCTTTATATAATGAGTCGATCGGAAGTATTTGCAGGAACATTTTACTTGAGTTCATTTTTGCTATTCCAAGTTTACCTTTCTAAGGATCGGCCAATAAGGGTTGGTTTTAAATTTATAGTGTTATTTATTCCAGTATTTTTTCTTATAGGGTTCAGTATTAAACAGACTTTAATAACTCTCCCATTAGTATTGTTATTATATTTTCTTTTCGGGCAAGTATCGCAATCGACTTCAATTCGTTGGTTAAATAAAAATAAGTGGAAAATAGGGGTTACTATCTTGGTTGGGATCGCCTTATTATTTCATAAGCTTCTGACGGACGAATTATTTTTAACTGGCGAATCGACAGCAGGAGAAGATATTGGGAGGCTAAACTATATGCTCACCCAGCCCCCCGTGATTTTTTTTTATTACTTAAAGGTATTAATATTTCCTTTTAATTTAAATATAGACCCAGATATCGCTTTAATAACTGAGTGGTGGTCATGGAAATTTATTACAGCATTAATAGGAATCGCAGGTTTAATTTTTTTTTCATTTCAAGCTAAAGAAAAGCGACTTTTATTATATTTTATTTCCTGGTTCCTAATAGTTTTGTCTCCTTCTTCATCGATCATTACCCTTAGTGACTTGGCTGCAGAACACCGGACTTATCTTGCTTCTTATTCATTTTATGCGGTAATTGCATTTTTTGTATACAAGGTAACTCATTTGAATTTTGAAAGTTATCCTACAAAATGTAGAAATACTATGCTGGTTTTGAGTATTTTTATTTTCGTTGTTTTTTCTATTTTAACTATAAAGCGAAACCAAATTTGGGCGAGCGAAGTATCGCTTTGGTCTGATACATTAAAAAAATCACCCCAAAAAATTCGTCCAGTAATTAACATAGCGCAAGCGTATACAAAGGTTGGAAAATTTGATTTAGCAATTGAATATTATGAAAAGGCTCTAGGCTTAAATCCCAATGTGTTTGCTGTAAACTATAATCTAGGAAATCTTTATTTTGTAAGAGGTCGTGAGGAAGATGCTCTGCGGTTATTGAATACAGCGGGGTTGATTAGTCCAAAAACGCCAGAAACTCATGGATTACTTGGAGAAATATATTTAAAGCGAAAGCAAATTGAACTAGCAAGATTTCATTTAAATCTCGCCGTAGAGATCAAACCTAATTATTCTCTTGCTATGAGGAACCTTGGGATTATTTATTACTTTCATTTAAAAAAACCTGAACAAGCTGCAGTTTATTTTTCAAGAGCGCTCTCTGTTAACCCAAATCAAAAAGATGCAGATAATATCCGAATTTTAATAAAAAAAATTAAAGAAAAGTAACGAGGGGTTCATAATATGAAATTATTTGTTATAATCCATAAAAAAATTCAAGAGTAACTCTTATAATAGTTTAAAACGTATTACCCATAAATAATCGAAAAAGAAGTTGCCGGAGTGGTGGAATTGGTAGACGCGCTGGATTCAAAAACTAGAAAACATGACCTAACTATATGTTTTAGTTATGTTTTTTTGTTATACAAGAGTTATACAAGGGTTAAGGAGAAGTCGTGGGATTAACAACATCATCGTTATCACTTCTTGCAATCGAATCTATGGGTGCAGTTCCACAAAATGTAGTTCTAATTTTAGGGAAGTGGATTAACTAAACAACTGAGTTTCATATATTCATTTAATTACTAATCTTTCCAAGTAATGCAGGGTTCTCTTGCAAATAAATAATTGTTGACGAAATTTGTGAATGTCCAAGAAGCACCACGGACCACCACTTTATAACTCCACCAGAAAAGGTATTCTTCTCGTATGAAAACCAAACCACTCACATTCTTACTCTCACTCACTTTTCTGTTTTTGTTTAGTGGTTCTCCTGTTGTGTTTGGTGATGACTTCCAAGATGGTTTCAATGCTGCTCATAGAGGAGACTTTAAAACAGCATACAGTTTATTGTTGCCGTTAGCAGAACAGGGGCATGCATCAGCACAAT
>JAPYPM010000323.1 GCA_029937635.1 Nitrospinaceae bacterium | reverse complement strand
AAAAATTCCGCACATTTATATTGATATTAAATTCAAGCATTATCAAAAACTTATTAAAAAACGAGAGGAGGCCTTGACCCGTGGTTTTCGAGTAACTACTCCAGATTCTTACATTCCCGCCACAATGTGGCACAAGAATGATAGCTACAAAGTTAAATTGAGGTTGAAAGGTGATCAGGTGGATCATTTTACCGGAGACAAATGGTCATTCAGAATACATATGAAAGGTAAAGATCATTTATTTGGGACACGGAGGTTCTCCTTACAAGATCCCAAGACAAGGGAGTTTGAAGGGGAAATAATATTCTTCGAAGCCCTTAGGAGAGAAGGGATTTTAACACCACGCTATTTTTTTATTGATTTGACCATTAATGGAAAGTATGCCGGGGTCATGGCTTTTGAAGAACATTTTTCAAAGGAGTTATTGGAGTCGCAGAGGCGCAAGGAAAGTGTTATTTTAAAATTTGATGAGTCTCACTTTTTTTATAATAGTGCTGGCCCATTTGACAACTTTAAGAACAATCTGATCAAACCTTTCAGGTTCAATAAAATTAAGAAGTCTAAAAAACTGTTTAAGGACCTGAAAACAGCGACGGGATTACTTCGGGGATTTTCAGATGGGACACTTTCAAGCTCCCAAGTGTTCGACGTTCAGTTAATGGGCCGTTATCTAGCTGTGTCTAGCGTATGGGGAGCCTGGCATCCAATTCGATGGAGAAACATTCGTTTTTATTATAACCCTATAACCTCCAGACTAGAACCAATCGGCTACGATGCTCACTTACCTTATTTTAAAAGGCAGTCGGTGGAACCATCTCACAAACCCTTCGGCGAAGCGTTGTTGAAAAGTGATCTTGCAATAAGGCCTTTCTATGAGCAAACCTTAGAAAAGTTGAAAAATGAAGCTGAAAAAGGAATCACGGAAGAATGGGTGAAACCAATTCAAAAAAAAAATCTACGAATTTTGCATAAAGAATATCCTCTATTAGGTGGAATAAATCTTTTTGGAATGGCTGAATCGGCATTTCAAAGCTTGCAGCGTAGTAAATCTACTTTAGATCGATACAGAAAAATACTTACAGTCCATCTCATTGACAATGATCCAAAATATCTTGAATTGGTAAATCATTTACCCGAAAAAATAATTATTACTCAGATGAAGTGGGTCGATATGGAAACGGGGGAAAGCGGTGCATTGGATGTATCGACTTTACTCAAATATCCCTTTTCGCTTCCTCGTACCCCTGCCAGAACAGCTCCTATCACGAAAAATATTTTTCTTAAGAATTTTATCGACAAATCAAATATTAAAATTGTTGTAACCTCTCACATTGAAGGTAATGAAAAACTCTGGACTACTGACGCCTCAAATTACTTCCCTAAGACCGCAAGAAATCCTGTTCCTTACGCTTCTCTTGCCCAAACATTAAATGAACATCCATTCTTATCTTATTCATCCGAACTAAATTCCTTGAAGATTGCAAAAGGAGAATGGATTGTAAATAGCTCTATCGTTGTGCCAACAGGAGTGACCCTGATTATTGAAAAAAAAACTACTTTAAAATTTAACCCAGAATCATCAATAATAGCCAGAGGACCAATATTAATAGAAGGCACAGAAAAGTTTCCGGTTATCCTAAAGGGATTGGATGATCTCGGTGAGAAAAGTACATGGCAGGGAATTTCTGTTTTAGACAGCCAAAAACCGTCTAACTGGTCCCATCTAAAAATATTTAATACTTCAGGAGTCAGGAATGATGGGTGGGCTTTGTCCGGTGGAGTTAATTTCTATGAGTCAGACATAGAAATGGATCATGTCGTTTTTTCCGGGAATCAATCTGAAGATTCCTTGAATATTGTGAGATCAAAATTCGACTTAAAAAATATGACTATCAAAAATACTATATCTGATGCCTTCGATTCAGACTTCTCAAAGGGTTTGGTGGAAAATGGAATGTTTGAAAATATTGGTTCATTAGGTGGGGGAGATGGTATTGATGCTAGCGGATCCGAGATTGTGGTCACCCGATCTAATTTTAATAATATTTCCGACAAGGCTCTTTCTGTGGGAGAAGAGAGTCAAATGAAAATAACCGATGTGAATATTAAAAATGTATCTATTGGAGTCGCCAGTAAAGATGGCTCAAAGGTGACTATATCTGGCGCAATATTTTTAGGAATTAAAAAGGCGGGGCTTATGGCCTACATTAAAAAATCGGAATATGGACCGGCAGAGATTGTAGCGAAATCGCTTGCATTTAATTCAACAGGTACAAAATTTATTATCCAAAAGGGAAATACGATTGTTGTTGATGGGGTAGAAGTTCCCCCCAGTGACCTTGATGTTGAAGATCTATATTCATCCGAGGTTAAACCGTGACCGCCTTAAACTCCTCTCTCCCTAGATACGAAATCAAGTTTATAGCAGAACCCACAGAGTGCCATAGAGTTTTGAACTGGCTTCGCCAACATCAGTCCTGCCTTCAAACTAAATACCCGGACCGTCAGGTTAACAACATATACTTTGATTCTTATAATCATCATTCGTATTGTGAAAATATTTACGGTTCTTCTTCCAAGTCAAAAGTCAGGTTCCGCTGGTATGGCACCTCGGATCAACCTGAAAACGGTTCTTTGGAAATTAAATGCAAAAGGAACCAGCTAAACTGGAAATTGATATACAAGGTCAAAGAAAATCTAAAGGTAAGCGGGTATGACTGGAGAACTCTTTGCTCAGAGATTCGCCAACAGCTCCCGGACGAAGGAAAAAAATGGATGGTAATGAACCCTTTACCCATTTTGATTAACAGATACACAAGAAAGTATCTTGTTTCAAGGGACAGTAATATAAGG